>JAUMDQ010000296.1:6670-9004 GCA_032121715.1 Flavobacterium sp. | reverse complement strand
TTTTTCTATTCCATTGGATTATCAGTCGAGTTTAGGAACCTACGATTTGTTTTTAGGTGCCGATTTCAAATACAAAAAATGGAATTTTAATACAGCAATTCAAATTCCAGTAATTAATTCTAATGCTAATTCATATTTTGACGAATATTCTGCATCCAATGATTTTCCAACTACAAATTTATTTGAAAGAAAATCAGATGTTTTATTTAGAAGTATGTATACTTTCAAATCTAAAAGTCAGAAACTTACCTATAAACCCAATTTTCTTTTTATTTACCATTTAGGAAATGATACTTACGAAGATATTTTTGGTAACCGACAAGAAATCAAGAACTCGGAAGGCTTAACAATAAACGCAAATTTCATTTCAAATTATAAAATTAATAGTACTAATAATATTGAAGCTTCAGTTGCATTTCCTTTAGTTTACAGAGAAATTAGACCTGATGGATTAACCAGATCAGCCACTTTAGGAATCAGTTTTAAACATTCTTTTTAATTTAATAAATTTGTGTTAGGTGGCGAACATTCTATTTTTCAATTAGTTATTACTTTTGAAAAATAATTTAAAAACTAAAAAATGAAAAAACTAACAACACTTATTTTACTTCTTGTAACTTCATTTGCTTTCTCACAGAATACCGCAAAAAGAATTACACTATTTAATTTAGATAAGAAAGTAGCCATTCAAGGATATGATCCTGTTGGATATTTTAAACAAAACAAAGCAGTAAAAGGAAAAAAAGAAATTGCTGCAACTTATGAAGGTGTGATTTATTATTTTTCAACTATTGAAAATAAAAATGTATTTTTAAAAACACCAGCAAAATATGAACCTCAATATGGCGGTTGGTGTGCTTTTGCGATGGGTGATTCTGGTGATAAAGTTGAAATAAATCCCGAGACTTTTAAAATTATTGAAGGAAAACTGTATTTGTTTTACAATGCTTATTTCAACAATACTTTAAAAAGTTGGAATAAAAATGAAACCGTTTTAAAATCGAAAGCAGACACAAATTGGAAAAAAGTAATCAAGTAAATTATGAAAAAATACATCTTACTTGTTATAAAGATAATTGTAGCGGTTATTTTATTTCAGACATTATTTTTTAAATTTTCTGGAAGTGACGAATCTGTTTATATTTTTGAAAAATTAGGAATAGAACCTTTTGGTAGAATTGGCTCTGGAATTGTTGAATTAATTACATCCATTTTACTTTTTATTGATAAAACGAAATTTTATGCAGCATTAACTATTGTCGGAACCATGTTAGGCGCAATTATTTCTCATTTGTTTGTACTTGGAATTGAAGTTATGAATGATGGTGGAACTTTATTTATTTTGGCATTTATAACTTTTATTTTGAGTGTCATACTTTCCATAAGTTATATTTCAGATTTAAAAAAGCTGAATAATAAAACAATAAATTCTTTCTTAAAATAGTTTTATAATTGTTGTTTTTTGAAGTGATAAGCTTAATTTTTTTATAGAATTGAGCTTACTTTATTCCTAATTTATCTTTCATCTTTAAGAATAATAAAGCAATAGAGTAAGCGTCATCAGCCACAGAATTTCTTTCACTTAAATTAATTTTTAACGATTTACTCATTTCTTCTAAAGAATACTTTTTTTCATTGGTTTCCATAATTTTATTAAACATAGCTTCGATATCAAAAGCTTCATTTCTAATTTTACCTAATTTTAATCTGCTCAAGGCTTCATTTAGCATTTCAATATCAAAATCTACTCGATGTCCAATTAAAATGGAATTACCTAAGTAGTTTAATAAGGTTTCAATAGCATTGTTTTCAAATACTTTTTCTATTTTACTTACTGAAATGAATTCATTATCGATATCTAATTCAGTATGTCTTTTATGAATGACAAAAATTTCAAAAGAATCTTTAATGATAATTCGGTTGTCAATAACTGAAGTAGCTGCAATGGACATAATTACATCTTTATCAGTATCTAAACCTGATGTTTCCATGCTAATAACCACATATTTTGTTGCCGGATTCTTGAAGGAATCGGTATATTTTTTCCAAAATTCAGGATATTCTTTATTAAATAATTTTGATAGCATATGGCTTTATGAAAATCTGGTTAATTTGTATTTATCTTTGATTAAATCGATAACATCATCAATTTCTGCTACTGCTTTTTTCAATTCTTCTTTATCAATTTTCGATAATTTAGAAGTATCAATAAATGCGCCATCGTTATCATTCAAAATTCCTTCTTTTGTTCTGAATTCTTGCAATTTTATGTAGTTTTCGGCAAAATCAAGGTATTTTTCAGCATTTTTCGGGTCAGTTATCGCCATTTGCTTA
>JAUMDQ010000296.1:0-6660 GCA_032121715.1 Flavobacterium sp. | reverse complement strand
CGTACACCTCTCCAACGTGGCGTATATAACGAATTGCTTCTGGTCTCTTTGATGCCATGCATATCATGTAGAACACACCGTGATTGAACCCAAAGTTATTATTTACACCTTTTAGATTATGGCTTAAAGCGAAAATTCGTGCAGCATCAATGTAAAATTGCAATCCTTTTTGTTTTAAATTGAATTTATCTTTATGAATCCCTGTTTCTTCCACAGCAAATTTCTTGAAGAAGGTAAGTGGTGGTGGCGATTTTAATAGTTGATTTCCAATATAATCGAAAAATATTTTATTATTGGCTAAACTTTGATGTATAGCTATTTCTAAAGAATCTTTAATTTTTGTTTCTCCATAAATGTATTCGAAATCGAAGAATATTCCACTGAAATCTGACATGTTTTCACCCGGAGATTTAATACAATTGCTATAAATTGCCGTAAAATCAGATAAAGATTTGCACCATTTGATATTACTCGCCAAATGATCATAAGGACATGGTTTGTAACCTAATACTTCCATATTTGAAATTACCATTTTAGCCAATTGCACGAAGTAAAACTTCACGTCACGATGTTTTTCAGCCGCAACATCTTCATACACAATCATATTGTCTTGATCGCTCAAAACCAATTGTTCTTTACGAGCCTGACTTCCCAAAGCTAACCAAACAAAACGGGCAGGAGGTGAGCCTAATTTTTCTAAAGATAACTTTATACATTGCTGAATAATCGAATGTAAAATTTCTCCAGCTGTATTATTAATGTGGAAAATGGGAATATTTTTAGTAAACGAATTCTGAATGACAAATAAATATTTGGAATGAACGTATTTTAATTCTTCAAAATTCTTCGCATTTCTAATTTCATCAATTAAAACTCCAGGATTATTAGATTGCGATTTGATAATGTCACGTTCCGAAATCATCCCTTTAACACGAGTGTTTTCGGTACCATCTTCTGTAACTAACAAATAATCTGTTTCATTTTTCAATAACAATAGCTGAGCTTCAGCAACAGAAATTGATTCTTCAACTATTGTTACATTTTGTTGCATAATAGTTGTACAATCAGCATCTAAATTCATAATTCCGAAAGCAATTTTCTTTCTAAAATCAGCATCAGTGATTAAGCCATTAATTCTAGCATTATTCGTAATAATAGCATAAGATTTATTAGTTTCCACCATTTTTTTAGCAACAGTTGAAATACTGGTTTGTATAGGAACTAATAACGGATTTTTATCGTAATCTAATTCTTGAAAATAAGAAAAATCAGTTAATTCGGATTCTGAACCAGCTTCAGAAATTGCTTTTAAGTTTTGATAGTTTTCACCAGTTGATTTGGATTGTTCTGTAAAACTTTCTAAAAAGTAATCCATTACATCAGCATATTTAGCTAATAAAGGTTTAAATAAAACAATTGGAATGGCGTAAACTATAGCATCTTCATTTGCAATAGAATTTAAAGAATAGTTGTTTTTTGCAAAAAACGGACGTAATCCAAAAATAGAACCTACATAACATTTAGAAACTAAAGTTTCTTGAGCATCAATAATTTTCGTTAAATGAATAATTCCAGAATTTACGATATAGAAATTTTTATGTAATTCATCGTTTATTTTGAATAATCGTTTTGATTTTTCTAAATAAATAATTTCACTTTGTGAAGCAATATCCAATAAGTCACTGTACTGTACAGTTTTAAATGGATCGTATTGCTGTAAAAAGTCTACAATGTTTTCTGCAAAAGTATTCTTCATAGTTGGAGTAGTAAATACACATCAAATTTAAACCAAATAAATCAATAGTAAAAGAGTTAATTTAAAATATTCTATTTTACATAATGTATATTATAGTTCAAATATATTATTTTAAAATTATCATAAATACTGCGTTAATTGCTAAACATTATTTAGTTTTGTACGAAATATAAATTTACACATAAAATGTTAAACTGGTTTAAAAGAATCGCACTACTTGAAGGAATTTCGTATTTAATTTTAATTTTTAATATGTTGGTTTTAAAGCCCAACTATTTTGAGACGTATAAAATGATTTTGAAGCCTTTCGGAATGGCTCATGGAATTTTATTTATCTTATACATTATTTTAGCCTTTTTACTTAAAGAAGAAAAAAACTGGAATCTTAAAAATTTCGGAATTATATTATTAGCATCATTAATTCCATTTGGAACATTTTGGGTTGATAAAAAATATCTTAGCTAAAACTTCGATATTTCAAAAAAAATAAAAATTATTTCAATATATGAAAGTTTTCGACTTAGCAGAACCTTTATTAAAAAAACTAGATTTTGGTGCAGATTTCACTTTATATGGAAATTTGTTAGTTAATCTATTCGTATTAATGTTTTTTGCTTACGCCATTGATTATTTGGCTAAAAAAATATTAATTATCGGTTTAGCTGTTGTGGCAACTTACACAAAATCAACCTTTGATGATTTTTTAGTTGCAAATAAAACGGCCAAATATATTGCGCATTTAGTACCTTTATATTATATCAGTAAAAAAATTCCGATTGTTCTAGACGATTTTGTGTATTGGGAAAATTTGTTTGGAAAAAGTGTGAAGATTTTCATTATCGTTTTATCGCTTTTTATTGTTCGAAGTATTTTTAATTCGTTAAAAGATTATTTAAAAACACAAACAAAATACAACGATAAACCTATTGATAGTTACATTCAAGTAATTATGATAGTGTTATGGATTTATGCTTTAGTTTCCATTGTTTTATTGCTTTTTGACACAAAAAAGAACGTTTTATTAACGGCTTTTGGTTCTATTTCAGCTTTAATTATCTTAGTTTTTAGAGATACCATTTTAGGATTTGTAGCGAGTATTCAAGTGACTGTCAATGACATGGTTCGTATTGGTGATTGGATTACAGTTGATAAATTTGGTGCTGATGGTGAAGTCGAAGAAATTAATTTAGCGACCGTAAAAGTTCGAAATTTTGATAATACGACTTCTACTATTCCAACTTATAGTTTGATTTCTGATAGTTTTAGAAACTGGCGCGGCATGATAAATTCTGATGGTAGACGAATTAAAAGACACGTTTTAATTAAAGGAGCAACGGTAAGATTTATTACAAATGAAGAATTAGAATCGTTTAAACGTATTCAATTTATAGCAAGTTATATTGAAAGGCGAAAAGCAGATATTGATAAGTTCAATGCCTTAAATAATATTGATAAATCTTTAAATGTAAATGGTAGAAACCTAACAAATTTAGGCCTTTTCAGAAAATATATTCAGAAATATATTGAAACCCATCCTGGTATAAATAAAGATATGCAATTGATGGTAAGACATTTACAACCTACAGAAAAAGGAATTCCATTGGAGATTTATTGCTTTAGTAAGGATAAAAAATGGGAAAACTACGAATATATCATGGCGGATATTTTTGATCATATCATTGCTTCTATTCCGTATTTTGATTTAGAATTATTTGAAGTACAGCATGTTAAGTCCGATAAGTTAAATTTATTAGATATAATTGATACAGAATAATCAACTTAGTTTTATAAAATTGAGTTGATTATATCAAAATGATCAAAAGCCAAATCTGGTAAATCGTTTATAGAGAACCATTTAACTTCTTTAGCATCATCTTTTGCTTTTACAATTTGATTGTCAATTAAATTAGTTTGATATGCCACAGAAATCATATGTCCTCGAGGATCACGATTTGGTTTTCCGAAAGCACCAATTTGAGTCATTTCATCCGTTTCAATATTCGTTTCTTCAAACAGCTCTCTCCTAGCCGCTTGTTCTAAATCTTCGTTTTCATCGACAAATCCGCCAGGTAATGCCCAACAATCTTTAAAAGGCTCATTCAAACGCTTGATTAATAAGATTTCATCCGTTTTTTTGTTAATAACTAATACATCAACTGTTACAAAAATTTTAGATACATATTTAGACATGATTGTTTTTTTTGTAAATTTAAAATAAAAAATGATAGAACGTAGCCAATTTCTTTTGCCACTTAAAACTGTAAAGTTTGGAGATGAAAATGTTGAATCATTAAGTGAGGAATATTTTCAAAATAATACTTTGCGTCCAATTCTTAAATTGCAAAACGATTTATTAATTGAAGTCTTTAAGAATTACGCTGTCAAACAAAAGAACACCTTTTTTGAGCTTTCTCCTGATAAAAAGGAAAAGTATATTGAAAATGTGATTCAGAAAGATATTAAATTTAGAAATTCATTGAAAGGAATGATTATTGCGCTTTTTAGTGTAGAAGAATACTTCGATTATATCAAAAACTCTTCTAATTTTAATAAACGAATGATGACGATGTTAATCGAAAGATTGAAAAGTCAAGTTCAAATATTAACGAATGATTAAATGGAAATAGATAATTTACCAAAAGATAAAAAAATTGTGCTGTTTGATGGTATTTGTAATTATTGTAATGATAAAATAAATTACATTATTAAAAACGACAAACAAGATATCTTCAGATTTGTGGCTTTGCAAAGTGAAACTGGACAAAAAATCATCAAATATTTAGGAATAGACACTTCTATTGATAGTATTGTTTTGTATGAACCTGGTTATGCTTATTTCATTAAGTCGGAAGCGGTTTTTAGAATTATAAAACATTTGTCGTCATCAGTAAGATTACTGTTGTTTTTCAACTTTATTCCCACAAGTATAAAGAACATATTTTATGATTTAATTGCGAAAAACAGATACAATTGGTATGGCAAAAAAGAAAGTTGTATGATCCCAACTGAAGAAGTTAGAAGAAAATTTATTGCATAAAAAAATCCTGAAGTAATTCAGGATTTTTTTGTTTATTTATTAAAACGTAATAATTAGTTTTTAATAATTTTTTCAGTTGAAACTCCTTTGTCTGTTTCAATTGTCATTAAATAAATTCCAGCTGTTAAATCAGATAAATCTATTTTAGCATTTGATAATTCATTAGAATTTCCTGTTTTAACAATTCTTCCATTGATATCTGTAACTGTAATTGCATTAATTTGTGCATCAACTAAACTTATTGAAGCAAAATCAACTACAGGATTTGGATAAACATTTCCAATTGTAGTCATAACAGAATTAAAATCAGATTTGCCAAGTAAATTTTCAGTTGCACTTGCTCTAGCTAATAAATTATCATATCTTGAAGTTGCAGAAACAGCATTTGTTGCACCCGCAGTATGAAGATAATCAATTTCTACTGGATCGGTAGTACCAGTTGCAGGAACTGCACCAGGAACTGAACCATAAAAACCTGGTCCTTTAAATCTTACTTCATTAGTTATAGTGTTGTATGAAACCCCTATTCTTACCCAAGTATTTGCAGTTAATGTTAAAGCTGCACCAGCTGCACCTAAATTGAAATTATAAGTATTTAAAGTTCCTAAATTATCATAATATGCTGAACCTGAAAGAACTTTAGTACCCAAGTTAAAACTTAAACCTGCTAATGCAATTGAAGTATTATTGTATATGTATAATAATGCTGAATTTTTACTTGTTGTAGCAGCTCCTGTCTATAAATCAAATTCAACATTAATTACATCGTTACCAGCTGTTCTTGCTGCCCAAGGAGTAGCAATATCTTTAAATAAAAATTTATTACCAGTGGCAGTTGCAGAACCAGTAATTTGTACAACATTAGCATGTGCGGGAACATCTGCTACAATTTGATAATCAGAATTTGCTCCACCAGCTGTATAGTATCCGCCTTGACCTGCAGTTACACCAGTTATATCTGTACCAATGTTTCCAATGGTTAAGGCATTGTAATTTTCAAAAATAAATTCTTGAGCATTTGTCAAAGAAAATGCACTTAATGCAGTACATAAAAAAAGTAGTTTTTTTGTCATTTTGTTGATTTTTTTAAGTTTACCCAAAGTTAGATTTTTTTTTGAAAAAAAAATGTTTTTAACATTTAATTAGTAAAATTTTTAACATAAAAAAAATCCCGAAGTAATTCGGGATTTTTTTTATTTCTTATTTCAATTTTCTTCTATTTCTTTCGGAAATTATTAATGTTAATTCTCTACCAGTTTGTCCAGCAACAGAGGTGTTTTCTTGCGCTCTTCTAATTAAATACGGCATAACGTCTCTAACTGGTCCGAAAGGCAAATATTTTGCTACATTATAGTGATTAGCAGCTAAGTTATAGCTGATATTGTCACTCATTCCATATAATTGTCCGAACCAAATTCTAGGATCATTTTTAGCGATTCCTTTTTGTTCCATTAGTTCCATTAATAAATAAGAACTTTCTTCATTATGTGTACCTGCAAAAACAGCCATCTCATTAATGTTGTCTAACATATAAGTTAATCCAGCATTGAAATTAGCATCAGTAGCTTCTTTACTTTCACAGATTGGATTTTTATATCCTTTTTCTTCTGCTCGTTTTGCTTCTTTTTCCATATAAGCACCACGAACTAACTTCATACCAATATGATATCCTTTTTCTTTAGCTTTACCATGTAAAGTCTTTAAATAAGGAACTCTATCCCAACGATATAATTGTAAGGTGTTAAAAATCAATGCTTTTTTTGTATTGAATTTCTCCATCATTTTCTCTACTAAATCATCAGCAGCATCTTGCATCCAAGTTTCTTCACCATCAATTAAAATCTGAACATCATTTTCATAAGCGTAT
>JAUMDQ010000295.1:0-2443 GCA_032121715.1 Flavobacterium sp. | reverse complement strand
AAGGAGATTTACAAGTCGATGAACACCACACTATTGAAGACACAGCCATCGCTGTAGGTGAAGTCTTCGCGAAAGCTTTAGGTAATAAATTAGGAATTGAACGTTACGGTTTTTGTTTGCCAATGGACGATTGTTTAGCGCAAGTAGCAATTGATTTCGGAGGAAGAAATTGGTTGGTTTGGGATGCTGAATTTCAACGAGAAATGATTGGTCAAATGCCAACTGAAATGTTTTATCACTTTTTTAAATCGTTCACTGATGGTGCCAAAGCCAATTTAAACATCAAAGCTGAAGGAACCAACGAACATCATAAAATTGAAGCCATTTTTAAAGCTTTCGCAAAAGCTATAAAAGTAGCTGTTAAAAGAGATGTGGAGAAAATGATTTTACCAAGCACAAAAGGAATGCTATAAATTTTGTTTCAAGTTTCAAGTTGTTTTTTGTTTAAAGTTAACTTGAATCCTGAAACCTGAAACTAAAAAAAATGAAAATAGTTATAATAGATTACGGCGCTGGAAACATACAAAGTATCCAATTTGCCATAAAAAGATTAGGTTTTGAAGCTATTTTGTCTAAAAATCCAATCGAAATTCAACAAGCGGATAAAGTCATTTTTCCTGGAGTTGGCGAGGCGAGTAGTGCGATGAAAATGCTTGTAGAAAGTGGTTTAGATCAACTTATTCCAACATTAACACAACCGGTTTTAGGAATTTGTTTGGGCATGCAATTGATGTGTAACTTTTCAGAAGAAGGAAATACCAAAGGTTTAGGAATTTTTGATACGAATGTTGTCAAATTTTCAAATGCTGTCAAAGTACCACAAATGGGTTGGAATACGATTTACAATTTGAAATCAGAATTATTCAAAAATATTAATGAAAACGAATTCATGTATTTAGTACATAGTTTTTATGTTCCGAATTCAGATTTAGCGATTGCGAATACAAATTACGAAGTAGAATATGCTTCAGCTTTACAAAAAAACAATTTTTACGGTGTACAATTTCATCCGGAAAAAAGTGGAAAATGGGGCGAAAAAATAGTAGAAAACTTTTTGAATTTATAAAATGAAGAACAATAAAATAAGAATTATACCAGCAATTGATATCATTGATGGAAAATGTGTGCGATTATCAAAAGGAAATTTTAAAACAAAAATTATCTATAACGATAATCCACTTGATGTTGCGAAATCTTTCGAAGACCACGGAATTGAGTATTTACACTTAATTGATTTAGATGGAGCTAAAACAGGCAAAATTGTGAATCATAAAGTTTTAGAAACTATCGCAACTAAAACAAATCTAAAAATTGATTTCGGTGGTGGAATTAAAACAAGTGGTGATGTAAAAATCGCTTTTAATTCAGGTGCCAATCAAATTACTGGTGGAAGTATTGCCGTTAATGATGCTGAAAAATTTATAAAATGGATTGAAAGATTCGGTGCAGAAAAAATGATTTTAGGTGCCGATTTTAATCCGTATGAAACAGGTGCGAAAATTGCTATTTCAGGCTGGAAAAAAGAATCACAAGAAGATTTACTACCATTTATTTATAACTATTTGCAAAACAAAATTAGCTACGTAGTTTGTACGGATATCAGTAAAGACGGTATGTTGACTGGTCCCAGTTTTGATATTTATAAACAAATTTTGGAACATTGTAATACTGAAGAAAACACAAATCATATCAAATTAATTGCTTCAGGTGGGATTTCCGAATTTGATGAAATTCCAAAATTAGCCGAATTAGGTTGCGAAGGTGTCATCATCGGAAAAGCAATTTACGAGGAAAGAATTTCTTTAAAACAATTGGAAAATTATATAATTTCTAAATAAAATGCTGACAAAAAGAATCATTCCTTGTTTGGATATTAAAAACGGAAGAACGGTAAAAGGCGTAAATTTTGTGGACTTAATTGATGCTGGAAATCCTGTAGAATTAGCCAAAAAGTATTCGGAAACGGGTGCTGATGAATTGGTTTTCTTAGACATTTCTGCAACAGAAGAACGAAGAAGCACGTTACTAAATTTAGTTCGAGAAGTTGCGGAAACCATAAATATACCATTTACGGTTGGAGGCGGAATTAATTCTGTAGAAGATGTGGAACTACTTCTGAAAAATGGAGCTGATAAAGTTTCTATCAATTCTTCCGCAGTTAAAAACCCAGATTTAATTAACCAATTAGCGCAAAAATTTGGAAGTCAATGCGTAGTGGTTGCCATTGATGCCAAACGAATTGACGGAATTTGGAAAGTGCATTTGGTTGGTGGAAAACAAGCTACAGATATCAATTTATTCGATTGGGCAGTAGAAGTTGCGAATCGTGGCGCCGGAGAAATTTTATTCACTTCTATGGAAAATGATGGCACAAAAGACGGATTTGCCAATGAAGCTTTACATACGATTTCACAATTAGTCAATATTCCAATTATTGCATCTG
>JAUMDQ010000294.1:0-14321 GCA_032121715.1 Flavobacterium sp. | reverse complement strand
TCTTCTGCTCTATGTAAATATAAAAGTCTTTTATTCTGACATATTCTATTTTTTCTTATATCCAATTCCATTGATTTTAGCTATTTGTCTTTCATTAATAATCTACAAAAAACTTTATTTATGAACCTCAACATCATCGGATATCTAATTTATCTCAGTCTAACAAGTATAATTATCATTAAAGTTGGAAAATTATGCTACGACAATGGAAACATATTTGTGTCGCAATTAATTCCGAATCATGAAGAATTGTGTCATCAAATAAACAAGACCCTTTTAATTGGTTATTATTTATTGAATTTAGGATACTGTGCGATGACAGTTATTTCATGGGAAAAAATTCAATCTATCAACCAACTTATTGAAATTATTGCCACCAAATCGGCAATCATTATTCTCACAATCGGATTTATGCATTATATCAACATAATTTTATTAACTAAATACATTAAAAAATTAATTTAAACATTCAACATTATGGAAACTACAAAAATTTTAGTCGGATACGCCATTTATTTACCAATTGCTTTATTTTTAACTTATTACGTAAGCAAAACTTTATTCAAAAACAGTAAAATATTCATGTTAGATATTTTTAAAGGCCGTGAAGAAATAGCAACTGCTACTAATAAATTATTTGAAACTGGGTTTTATTTACTTAATTTGGGTTTTGCTTTAATGATTTTAGAAATGACCATTTACAAAGATGATTATCAAAGTTTAATTGAAGCTTTAAGTTATAAAATTGGTGGATTTGCTATCTATTTAGGAATCATGTTATTCTTAAACTTGTATTTCTTTTTCAGAGGAAAACGCAAAGCCAGCCAAGCACAAGTAGAACAAAGAATTGCAATTAATGGATAAAATAAATAATCCTGACAGGTTTCAAAAACCTGTCAGGATTTTAATATTACAAAAATGACAACGATAAAAATCACAACTAACTATTTCGCGCCGATTGAAACCATTTTCGATACGAATAGAAACATCGATATTCACCAACAATCAGCAAGTAAAACCAAAGAAGTTGCCATTGCTGGAATTACATCTGGATTAATAAATAAAAATGAAACCGTAACTTGGAAAGGCAAACATTTCGGTGTGTATTTAACACATCAAAGCATAATTTCTGAAATGATTTTCCCTACTTATTTTGTAGATGAACAACTAAAAGGACAATTTAAAAGTTTCAAGCACCAACATTTTTTTGAACAGAAAGAAAAGTGTGTAGAAGTAACAGATATTTTAGAATACGAAACACCTTTTGGTATTTTTGGTAAACTTTTCGATAAACTACTATTGAAAAAACATTTGACCAATTTCATCATACATAGAAATGCCGTTTTGAAAAATTTGGCTGAGAAGCAAACTTGTCAGGTTTAATCGTAAACAAAAACTAAAATCATCCACCAAAAAATCGGAATACTTTCCACCCAAAAACTGGCATAATATCTCGAACGATTTTCATTCGCGAAATATAAAAACAAAGCAATTGAACCTGAAACTATAAATTTAAATGCTAGTGGAATATAATCTTGATTCGCTTCGTATAAAAACTCTAAAAGCAGTAACACAGTTAGTAGTCCGTAACCTAAAAGCTTGGTTTTTTCAACACCTATTTGTTGCGGAACGGTTTGTAAATGCGGATCATCGGTATTAATATCAATAATTTCAAAAATTAAAACCAATACAAAAATGAGTATAAATCTTTGGATACTAATTAACAAAACATCCAGTGTAAATCCGATTTTAGCATTTATTAACGGTAATAAAACTGTAACTCCAACCCAACATAAACTCACAATGTAAATTTTAATGCCTTTCCAATTTCTGGCATTACGTTTATTAGGAAAAAAGGGTAGTGTATAAAGCAATACCAATAAAAAAAACAAAACTCCTAAAGATTTGGTTATCCATTGTAGTTTTAAGAAGTAATAAAAACTAGCTAAAGCACTAAATAAACTTAAAACCATTATTAGTCTTAATTCTTTCTTGATTCTGATTTTGTTTAACCTTGCCAAAGCATCATACTTCACAAAGTTATAACCTACAATTGTACCAAAAAAAGCAAAGGCTTTTACCTCAAAATTTTCTGATATGTTGAAGAAGTACATCGTCATGGAAACCAATGCATAAGCCGATAAAGCCACATGCAAACTGCTTTTAATGTAAAAATCGAATATTTTCTTTACTAATACCATTCAACAAAAATAATCAAACTGTTAACAACAAGGCGAATTAGTTGATAAAAATCATAAAATTTCAGTTCAAAAGCCATTATTTTTATCAGATTAATAATTACTTTTGTATCCAAATTTAAACACAACTTATTTTTATATATAATGAGAACAGATGCTTTTGCTTTAAGACACATTGGAACTGGTGAAAACGACCTTAACCATATGTTACAAACTATTGGAGTTGATTCGCTAGATCAATTAATTTTCGAAACTATTCCAGACGATATTCGTTTAAAAAATGAATTAAATTTAGAAGAACCAATGACAGAATATGAATATTTAAATCATATTCAAGAATTAGGCAAAAAAAATAAAGTTTTCAAATCATACATTGGTTTAGGGTACAACCCAGCAATTGTTCCGGCAGTTATTCAAAGAAACATTTTTGAAAATCCAGGTTGGTACACCGCTTACACACCTTATCAAGCAGAAATTGCTCAAGGGCGTTTAGAAGCGATTTTAAATTTTCAAACTACTGTTATCGAATTAACTGGAATGGAAATTGCCAACGCATCTTTATTAGATGAAGGAACTGCTGCAGCTGAAGCGATGGCCTTATTATTCGACGTTCGTTCTCGTGATCAAAAGAAAAACAACGTAACTAAATTTTTCGTTTCAGAAGAAATTTTACCACAAACACTTTCTGTTTTACAAACCCGTTCTACACCACTTAAGATTGAATTAGTAGTTGGAAATCATGAAACTTTCGATTTTTCTAAAGACTTTTTCGGAGCTATCTTACAATATCCAGGAAAATATGGTCAAGCAAACGACTATACTTCATTCATAGCAAAAGCTGCAGAAAACGAAATTAAAGTAGCCGTTGCTGCTGATATTTTATCTTTAGCAAAATTAAAATCTCCAGGCGAAATGGGTGCTGCTGTTGTTGTTGGAACTACGCAACGTTTTGGTATTCCAATGGGTTATGGTGGTCCACACGCTGCTTTCTTCGCAACTAAAGACGAATTCAAACGTTCAATGCCAGGAAGAATCATTGGAGTTTCAATTGATGTAAACGGAAACCGTGCTTTACGTATGGCATTAGGTACTCGTGAACAACATATTAAACGTGAAAAAGCAACTTCAAACATTTGTACTGCTCAGGTTTTATTAGCGGTTATGGCTGGAATGTATGCTGTTTATCATGGTCCAAAAGGATTAAAATATATTGCAAATAAAGTACACGCTTCAGCAAATACAACAGCTGAAGAATTAAATAAATTAGGTATTTACCAAACTAATACTTCTTTTTTCGATACGATTTTAGTAAAAGCAGATGCTACTAAAGTAAAAGCTATTGCGGAAAGAAATGAAGTGAATTTCTTTTATGTAGATGCAGAAACGATTTCAATTTCATTCAACGAAACAACTTCAATTACAGATATCAATCAAATTATTGGAATTTTCGCAGAAGCAACTGGAAAAGAATTTACACCAGTAAAAATCCTTTTACCTTCTGGAAGAATTGCAGAAAGTTTAGAAAGAACGTCAACTTTCTTACAGCATGATGTATTCAACAACCATCATTCTGAAAGTCAATTGATGCGTTATATCAAAAAATTAGAACGTAAAGATTTATCGTTAAATCATTCGATGATTTCTTTAGGTTCTTGTACGATGAAATTAAATGCTGCTGCAGAAATGTTGCCTTTATCTATGGCAAATTGGAACAACATCCACCCTTTTGCTCCTATCGAACAAGCGGAAGGATATATCACCATGCTTAAAAAATTAGAACAACAATTGAATGTAGTTACTGGTTTTACAGGCACCACTTTACAACCAAATTCTGGTGCGCAAGGTGAATATGCTGGATTAATGGCTATTCGTGCTTACCATCTTTCTCGTGGAGATGATCACAGAACGGTTTGTTTAATTCCTTCATCAGCTCACGGAACCAATCCGGCTTCTGCGGCAATGGCAGGAATGGACATTATCGTTACAAAAACAACTCCAGAAGGAAATATTGATGTAGAAGATTTAAGAGAAAAAGCTATTTTACACAAAGATAACTTATCTGCTTTAATGGTAACTTATCCTTCAACTCACGGTGTTTTTGAAAGTTCAATTATCGAAATTACAAACATCATTCACGAAAATGGCGGATTAGTATATATGGATGGTGCGAACATGAATGCACAAGTTGGATTAACCAATCCAGCTACAATTGGTGCTGATGTTTGTCACTTAAACTTACACAAAACGTTTGCTATCCCTCACGGTGGTGGTGGGCCAGGCGTTGGACCAATTTGCGTAAACGATAAATTAGTTCCATTTTTACCTACAAACCCAATTATTAAAGTAGGTGGCGAACAAGCCATAACATCTATTTCTTCTGCTCCTTATGGTTCGGCTTTAGTTTGTTTAATTTCTTACGGTTACATTTGTATGTTAGGTGCGGAAGGCCTAACAAAATCTACTAAACACGCCATTTTAAATGCCAATTATATGAAAGCGCGCTTAGATACACATTATCCAGTTTTATATTCTGGAGAAATGGGAAGAGCGGCTCATGAAATGATTTTAGATTGTCGTGCTTTTGAAGAAAACGGAATTAAAGTAACGGATATCGCTAAACGTTTAATGGATTATGGTTTCCACGCGCCTACTGTGTCTTTCCCAGTTGCTGGAACTTTAATGATTGAACCAACTGAATCAGAAGATTTAGCAGAACTAGATCGTTTTTGCGACGCGATGATTTCTATTCGTAAAGAAATTGCAGCTTCAACAAAAGACGATACTCAAAATATTTTGAAAAACGCTCCTCATACTTTAGCAATGGTAACTTCAGACGAATGGGTTTTCCCTTATTCACGTGAAAACGCTGCTTTCCCATTAGAGTATATTGCAGAAAATAAATTCTGGCCAACTGTTCGTCGTGTAGATGAAGCGTATGGTGACAGAAATTTAGTTTGTTCTTGTGCGCCAATTGAAGCGTACATGTAATATATAAAGTACGATTTTAGATTTACGATTTACGAAGTTTAAAAAAGTAAACAACTTTAAAATCCCAAATTCCAATTCGGTTTTTGGGATTTTTTTTTGAAATATGATAAATATCAATTTCTTCAAGAACAATTATCGTAAATTTGAACTTCGAAAAATTCAATATAATGAGAGATATAGAAACCCGTGAAGATATTATCCTAATCATAAGAAACTTTTACGATAGATTACTAAAAGACCAATCTATCAATTTCTTTTTTACACAAGCTACTCACGTCGACCAACATTTAGAAGAACACTTTGAAACTTTAGCTACCTTTTGGGAACAAGGTTTATTTTTAAAAGGCGGTTATAGTAATAATATGTTCCAAATTCATAAAAACATTCACGACAAACATCCTTTCACGCACGAACATTTTGAAATTTGGTTAGATCACCTTTACACTTCAATTACAGAAAGTTTCGAAGGCAATAAAGCAGACCAAATGAAAACTATGGCACTGAACATGGCAACTGTAATGAAAATAAAGTTTGCATAAATTCGGAATTCAATAATAAAAATGAATTATTTTAACAATTTCGTAATAATTACTTAATTTACGATTTGTTAAAGCAATAATGAACTTCAATTTAGTAATTTAGACTAAAATTTCCCGAAATGAATATTAAAATTACTGGCTCAGGAAGCTACATACCTACAGAAAAAGTTACCAATTTAGATTTCGCAAAGCATTCTTTTTTAAACGAAGATGGCACGGATTTTCCTTATTCTAACGAAGTAGTTGCAGAGAAATTTTTAGAAATTACCGGAATTCAAGAACGCAGGTATGTTAGTAATGATTTAATAACATCCGATATTGCCTTAATCGCCGCTCAACGTGCTATTGAAGCTGCTAAAATTGATCCTGAAACTTTAGATTATATCATTTTTGCACATAATTTCGGAAATGTTAAACACGGCGCAATTCAAGCAGATGCTGTGCCGACTTTGGCCTCTCGTGTAAAACAAAAATTACGTATCAAAAACCCATATTGTGTGGCTTACGACATGCTTTTTGGTTGCCCAGGTTGGATAGAAGGCGTGATTCAAGCGCAAGCTTACATCAAAGCTGGAATGGCAAAAAAATGTTTAGTTATTGGTGCTGAAACATTATCTAGAGTCGTTGACATTCACGATAGAGATTCTATGATTTATTCGGACGGAGCTGGAGCAACTGTTATTGAAGCAACCGAAGATGAAGGCGGAATTATTAGTCATGCTTCTGCAACTTACGCAACAGACGAAGCGGATTATTTATATTTCGGAAATTCATTTAATAAAAATTTAGATGAAGATGTGCGCTATATCAAAATGCACGGTAGAAAAATCTATGAATTCGCCCTAAACAATGTTCCAAATGCAATGAAATTATGTTTAGAAAAAAGCGGTTATAAAATTACTGATGTAAAAAAAATATTGATTCATCAAGCCAATGAAAAGATGGATGAAGCCATCATCAAACGTTTTTATAAACTTCATAACGAAGATTTACCGGAAGGAATTATGCCAATGAGCATTCACAAATTAGGAAATTCTAGTGTAGCGACTGTTCCAACTTTGTATGATTTAATTGTGACTGGTAAAATTGAAAACCAACAAATTAATAAAGGTGATATAATTATTTTCGCTTCTGTTGGAGCTGGAATGAATATCAACGCTATTGTTTATAAAGTATAATTTTTAAGTTTTTAAGTCGAGTAGATAAATTCAAAACTTTAATTATCTTTGCGACTTAGTGCCTTTGTGGCAAAACAACATTATTATGTACGAAAAAACATACCCTAGCAAACGTTTCAACATCACTTTAGAATTTCTAAAAAAACATATTAAAACTTCTGAAACCATTTTCGATTTAGGTGTTCCTAATCCATTTTCGAAAATTATGGTAGAAAATAACTTTACTGTTATTAATACGAAAGGAGAAGATTTAGACAACAATCAGAACGCTTTACGCGAAGAAAACTACGATGTTTTTACAGGCTTTGAAATTTTCGAACACTTATTAAATCCGTACACTATTTTAGAAAATGTAAAATGTGATAAAGTTTTAATTTCTATCCCGTTACGTTTATGGTTTTCATCGGCATACAGAAGTAAAACCGACAAATGGGACAGACATTATCATGAATTTGAAGATTGGCAATTAGATTGGTTATTAGAAAAAACCGGTTTCAAAATTATAGATAGCGTGAAATTTACGCATCCCGTTAAAAAAATTGGTTTCCGTCCGTTATTAAGATGGTTTACTCCAAGATATTATTTGGTTTATGCTGAAAGAGTGACTAACAAATAGTGATTAGTCAGATGAAATACTACATTATCATTCCAGCCTATAACGAAGAAGCTTTTATGGCTTTGACTTTACAATCTTTGGTAGAACAAACCGTTTTGCCATCGAAAATTGTTGTGGTGAATGATAATTCTACAGATAGCACGGCAGAAATTGTGACATCTTTTTCAAAAAAATTTCCGTTTATTACTTTGGTAAACAAAAAATCTGACGCGATTCATCTTCCAGGAAGTAAAGTAATTCAAGCGTTTCACGAAGGCGAAAAACACATTGATGACAAGTATGATATCATCGTAAAAGTGGATGCTGATTTAATTTTTCCAAATAATTATTTCGAAACTATCATAAAACATTTCCAATCAGATTCCAAAATCGGAATGGCTGGTGGATTTTGCTATATTGCTAAAAATGACGATTGGATTTTAGAAAACTTAACTGATAAAGACCATATTCGTGGGGCATTAAAAGCCTACAGAAAAGAAACGTACAAACAAATTGGTGGTTTAAAACCTGCTATGGGTTGGGACACCGTTGACGAATTATTATGTAAATTCTATAATTGGAAAGTCGTTACCGATGAAAGTTTACACGTTAAACACCTAAAGCCAACTGGTGCAAGTTATAACAAAGCGGCGCGCTACAAACAAGGTGAAGCTTTTTACAGTTTAGGTTACGGATTTTTTATCACTGCAATTGCTTCTTTAAAATTAGCGCGTAGAAAAGGAAAACCTTTCTTATTTATCGATTACATTATGGGTTTTTGGAAAGCCAAAACTTCTGGAAAACAATTATTTGTTACTTCCGAACAAGCCAAATGGATAAGAAACTACCGTTGGAAAAAAATGAAAGCGAAGTTGTTTTAAACTTTAAAGTAAAATTCAAACAAAAAATAGTATTTTTACTGCATACTATAATCCGAAAACTGTACACTAACAAATGATGTTGATTAGATATTTATCGCAAATTGGTCGCTATTTCATTATGCTGAAAGACGTTTTCAATCGTCCTGTAAAATGGAGCGTGATGAAACAACTTATCTTAAAAGAAATTGACGATTTAATTATTGATTCGCTTGGAATTGTGTGTTTCATTTCGTTTTTCGTTGGTGGAGTTGTGGCTATTCAAACCGCATTAAATTTAACCAATCCTTTAATTCCAAAATATTTAATTGGTTTCGCAACACGTCAATCTATCGTTTTAGAATTCGCACCCACATTTATTTCTATCATTATGGCGGGAAAAATGGGCTCGTTTATTACTTCAAGCATTGGTTCTATGCGTGTTACCGAGCAAATAGAAGCTTTAGAAGTTATGGGTGTAAATGCTTTAAATTACTTAGTTTTCCCAAAAATGATTGCCGCAACACTTTATCCTTTTGTGATTGGAATTGCCATGTTTTTAGGAATATTTGGTGGTTATTTAGCTGGAGTTTATGGTGGTTTCACTACAAGTCAAGAATTTATTACAGGTTTACAAAACGATTTTATTCCTTTTCATATCGCATATGCCTTTATAAAAACATTAGTATTTGCTTTTATTTTAGCTACTATTCCTTCTTTTCATGGTTTTTACATGAAAGGCGGAGCATTAGAAGTGGGTAAAGCTAGTACTGTTGCCTTTGTTTGGACATCAGTTGTAATCATTTTGATGAATTATATTTTAACCCAATTACTTTTAAGCTAATGATTGAAGTACACGACATTAAAAAAAGCTTTGGAGACCAAATGGTTTTAAAAGGTATTTCTACTAGTTTTGAAGCTGGTAAAACCAGTTTAGTAATTGGACAAAGTGGCTCTGGAAAAACGGTTTTTTTAAAATCGTTGTTAGGCGTTCATCAAGTAGATAGCGGTCATATTTCATTTGATGGCAGAATTTATGAAGACATGAACAAAGACGAAAAACGCGATATTCGTACGGAAATTGGTATGGTTTTTCAAGGAAGTGCTTTGTTTGATAGCATGACTGTGGAAGAAAACATTGGTTTTCCATTGAAAATGTTCACCAATAAAACGTCAGCAGAAGTTAAAGAACGTGTCAATTTTGTAATTGATAGAGTGAATTTGATTAATGCCAATCATAAAAAACCATCTGAAATTTCTGGCGGAATGCAAAAACGTGTAGCGATTGCTAGAGCAATTGTAAATAATCCAAAATATTTATTTTGCGATGAACCGAATTCTGGTTTAGACCCGAAAACGGCAATTGTAATTGATAATTTAATTCAAGAAATCACTAAAGAATACAATATCACAACCGTAATTAACACACACGATATGAACTCGGTAATGGAAATTGGCGAGAAAATTGTTTTCTTAAAAAACGGTTTACTAGAATGGGAAGGTACTAATAAAGAAATTTTCAAAACGGACAATGCAGCGGTTACCGACTTTGTGTATTCGAGTGAATTATTCAAAAGAGTACGAAAAATGTATTTAGAAGACGATATATAAAAAAAAGGGTTGACAATTTGTCAACCCTTTTTTTTCAAACTAATTAAACCAACCTAATTTTTAATAATTTTCTTTGTAGCAATATTGTTATTTACATCTTCAATTCGTACTAAATAAATTCCCGCAGGTAATTTAGAAACATTGATTTTGTTTTGTTTTGACGATAGTACTTTCTGCCCTTGTAAAGCAAATACTTCAACTAATAAAATCTCATCTTTCGCATCAATATTTAATATGTCATTTACAGGATTTGGATACAAACCAACTTCTAAATTGTTTGCATTGAAGTGTTCAGAAGTTAATGTATTACTAGTAAACAAATTTGAAATTTCTGTAGTATTCAATACGTAGTTGTAAATTTTTAAATCATCAATAGCTCCATTAAAATAATTTACCGCTCCAGTTTCGGCTGTACCAAGCTTAAATATATCAGAATTATTTATCGTATTAAAGGTTTTAGCTCCTGAACTAAACAAAGCACCATTCTTGTAAACTTTGGCTGTTGTCCCATCGTATGTACAAACATAATGAACCCAAACATTGTTGCTATAGGCATCTCCCAATTCTAAATTAGCTCCACCATTTTCAAAATAAAGCGTTGTAAATGGTCTGAAAGCAAGTCCGTTCCCATTTGCAGTGTTTCCATAGTGAAATACATAATTAATAGTACTATTTAAAACATTTGTTTTTGCCCAAACAGAAATTGATCTACTACTAGCGCCATAAGGTAATGAAGCAATTGAAGCTGTAGTTCCAGAATTATTAATATTAATAGCACTATTAGTATTCCCATGTCTATCTGTTGTAAATGAAGTTCCTGCATTTGAGGCAAATGGAGTATTTCCATTAATATTATTGTACGTATTATTAAAAGTATATTCTGCAATAGTTTGAGGAACATTTTCAAACACTTTTATATTATCAACATGAAATGTAAAATTTCCGCTTGTACAATAAAGATAAAATTTAAAAGCTACATTAGCTCCAGTTGGGATTGTACCTGCCGGAATTGTCGCAGAAAGCGTTTGGCAAGTATTTGAAATAGAAGTCGTTGTTGTTATTGTAGTCCAACTACTAGTTGTAAAATTATAATATTGAAGATAAAAAATACCTCCACCAGAGCCAGAACTTTTTTTATAATCTGCAGAAACAGTTATGGAAGCTCCAGTAGATGTATATGTGGGAGTAGAAATTTCAGCACCTGAACCAAGTCCAAATGTAGTGAATGAAGCAGAATAAATACCTGAGCAAGAAGTCGTATTGGTAAAAGAAAAATTATTATTTCCCCAACCAGATGGAATTGTTCCTGATTCAAAACCTTGAGACACATTGATTTGTGCATTGGCAAATGAAAATGCCATTAAAAATAACAGTAATCTTGTTTTCATAATTTAGATTTTTTAAAGTTTCGAACAAAACTAACTGGAGCATCCTATTAGATTTTAACCAAGTTAACCAAACAAGGTTTTCCGTTAACGAAACTATAAAACAAAGTGAAATACTAGTATGAATAGCAAGCAATACATCAAAAAAAGCAAAAGTTCCAATTTATATTTATTCATAATAATTTCTGAAAATTTCATAACAAACTATTTAGTATATAAAAATATTCAAACTAGTTTACATTTATTCTGTAAGTTTACGAAAGGCCCTTTTCCGTTTACCAAATACGATTTCGTAAATTAAAAAGCGCGTTTCATAAACTCGCCACTTCCATTAATTTAGTATTTATTACATTTGTTTAAAATCAGAATCCTTGAGAATACTTTTACTTTTCTTGTTTTTACTTATTACGAATTTAGGCCTTAGTCAAAATCCGTATAGTATAACTATTGATAAAGCTTCTGGACTTCCATCAAATAGTGTGTACGATATTTTTCAAGACAGTAAAGGATTTATGTGGTTTGCTACTGGTAAAGGTTTGTGTCGATATGATGGAAATAACACAAAAGTTTTTACAGCAGATTTCCAAACTTCAAAATCAGGTTCTTGTATTGCTGAAGATGCTTTTGGAAGAATTTGGTATTGCAACTTCGATGGTTATTTGTATTATATAGAAAAAGAAAGAATTAAAGCCTTAAAACAACCCACTTCACTAGGATATTTCAAATTTGGCATCATTAAAAACGAATTATTCCTTATTCAACTGAATGCTATTTTAGTTTACGATTTAAAAACATTACAATTAAAACACAAACATTCTATTCCTGATAAACAAATCCAATTTTGTTTTGCGACTAAAGAAAATTTTTACGTTTTAGGCGATTATTTATACGAACTTGATGCTAAAAACACAATTAAAAAACACGCTTTACCTGATTTCTTTAACGATGAAATAATCACACCAATTATTAACACTTGGAACGGCAAATTAATTATTAACTCCAAATCGAATAGCACGTATTATAGTTTTGAAAACGATAAGTTTTCAAAACACAAATTGAATAATGCACCAGATTTTATCCAGAATACTGCCATAACAGATAGTTCCATTTGGATTTGCACACCCAATGGGGTTTATAAAAATGAATTTAATACTACCAAAAGCAAAACCTATTTTACGGATCAAAATATTTCTTTTGTTTATAAAGACAAACAACAAAATTATTGGGTTTCCACTTTAAATAAAGGTGTTTTATTTATTCAAGATTTTACTAATAATTATATCGATTTACAGCCCAGACCACAATCTTTAGCTTTAGGTAAAAACGAAATTTTCATCGGCGCTGAAAAGGATTTAGTTTACAAACTCAACTGTAAAACGTTACAAGCTGAGAAAATATTTGAAACAGAAAGCAATCATTCCATTAGCCAGATTTTTGCCGATACTGTAAATGAAAATGTTTTTTTTAATTCTATAAAATTCAATATTCTAAATAAGAATAATCAGATTAAAAGCGAGTTTTCAATTGCAATAAAAGACGTTAAAAAAGTAGATGACAAATACTTCTCATTTGCAGCAAGCGGATTAGTTGGTATTTTTTATATCGACAAAAATTTAAAAAGCAACTGGGATTTTATCTATGAAAAAAATAAAAACGTTAATTTTTCAGGATTTAATCAAGTGTCATTATTAATTAATACAAACGGAAAATCCACAGAATACAATGCTATAAATAACACAATTTATTACGCTACAAATAATGGATTAATTGCAGTAACTAATGATGGAAAAAGCAAAGAAATAAAACACAATAATGAAACGCTTTTTCTAATAAAAATTCAAAAATATAAAGATAAAATCATCGGTCTTTCAACTTCTGAAAAATTATATTGCTTAGATTCGAAAAACAAAGTTACCGTTTTCAAGTTACCTTATTTTATTGCTAAAGAAAAATTTAATCGCTTTTTTATTAGAAATCAGTATTGTTATTTATTTTCAGAAAACAGTGTTTATGAATATGATTTGGAAAGCAAAAAAGCACAGAAAGTGATGTCGATAAGTAATGACATGGAAGCGACAGATGTGATTTTAAAAAACAACCAACTTTTATTCGCCACGTCAAAAGGAATTGTAATAAAAAATCGTAATGAAATTGGTCATTATCCGAAACCTAAACTGATTGTAAATGAAATTCAGATAAATGGAGAAAGACGTGAAATTGAGGAATTAAATCAATTAAATCCAGAAGAAAATGACATCACAATTAATTATTCCGTTTTATCATTTATTCCAAATGAAAATTACCGTGTTTCGTATAGCATTAATAATTCAGAATGGAAAACATTGGATGAAAACGATAAAAATTTAAAACTATCTTCTTTATCATCAGGAAATTATAGTATTCGATTAGCGATTATTTATAATAATGAAAAAACAGAATTACAAACGATACAATTTGAAATTAAAAAACCATTTTGGTTAACCAACTTTTTTTTAATTGGAATGGGAATGCTGTTTTTAGTCTTAATTTATAGTTTTTACAAATGGCAAATTCTTAAATTAAAACGTAAAAATGATTTACTTCTTGAAAAAGTAAACCTTGAAAAAAACCTGAATCAATCGAAATTAAAAGCTATAAAATCGCAAATGAATCCGCATTTCTTTTACAATGCGTTGAATACTATTCAGTCTTTTATTCTTTCTAATGATAAAAAACAAGCTGTAAATTATTTATCGAAATTCTCAACATTAACACGTACGATTTTAGAAATGACCGAAAAAGATTTGGTTTCCATTACGGAAGAAATTAAAACCTTGAGCTTGTATTTAGATATAGAAAAAGTTAGATTTAATGATGATTTCAATTACGAAATACTGGCAGATTCTAATGTAGATACGGACAATATTAAAATTCCATCCATGTTTTTACAACCTTTTGTAGAAAATGCGGTAAAGCATGGATTACTTCATA
>JAUMDQ010000293.1:5962-7330 GCA_032121715.1 Flavobacterium sp. | reverse complement strand
CCAATATATTATCATCTTCAATATTTCCAGCAACTCTGGCATCAAATAAATTCCCTAATCCTTGATCAAAAACGATTTCAGGCGGGACTCTCGAATCTATACAAGACAACACAAAAGTGTGTGGATGTTGATCTTTTTCCACAAGATGTGCTTCATCGATAAAATTGTGATGTTGTAATTTATTGTTTACAAATCGTTCATTTCCTTCAGTCAATTCTATTACCGCTTCATCAGCTGTTTTTGGTGCATGATGATGGTCTATTATTTCGCAAGAAAAAATAAAACCTACAAAAATGCTGAATAAAATGGTACCAATAATTCTCATGATTTTTTAATTAATTATTTCCATTCTAATAATCGTTTTTCACCATCAATTTGCTTGATTTCGGTTATGTCTTGTGACATTTCGATTACGCCTTTGTATCTTTTTTGTTCATCTCTAACAGCGAAATAGCGAATGTAAATCAGGCGTTCTTTATAATTTATCCAGAAAGAAGCTTCATTTTTTTCTCCTTTTCTAAAGGCTTCTAAAATTTGTAAAACCGTATCCACACTTTTTGGTGGATGACAAAAGCGAACTTCTCTACCGATGATTCCAGCGCTTCTTGGAAATACACGTTCTTCTCCTCTATTGTAAAAAATTACTTTATCGTTTTCATCTACATAAGTTAAATCAATAGGTAACGTTTTGAACATTAAGTTTACTTGTTCTACCGTCATATACCCTTCATCGTAATGTGCTGCTTTTTCGTCAAAAACTACATCGGTTCTTCGTTCTGTATCTTGTGATGGATGAATATATTCCGATTCTTTTGGATATTTTGGTGGTGCCTCGGCTAGCATCCAACCAATTTCTTCTTCTCCTTTTCGCATTTTTATCCAATCTTCTTCTGACAATAAATTCAATGCATTCGGAAACAACATGTTTTCTTCTACATCTATTAAGCGATATAAATTTTGTGTAATTAAACCTATATTGTGCTTAGCTGAAGTAAAATCTTGTTCTTCTAAATTTTTTCTGACAATGCGAAACATTTCTCTAATGGTATCGTGAAATGACCACATGTTTCGAGATGGACCTGTCCAACCTTTTTGTTCTAAAAACGGGAATAATTGATTTTCTTTTCGTTCAAAACGTTTTTCAACTGTTGCCAAATGATTAAAAATATTATAGAATTTCTGAAATTCTTCTTTGGGATTGATTGTATTTAATTCTTCTAATAACTGATGAATCAAATCGGTTTCTACGAAATAAGTGTGAACGGGATGTCCTTCTATCACTTTTGTATCTGTTTCTGTCGCTGACATTTTATTGATGTTTGATTTTCTCATAAAGTTTTACCAATGATTTTAATAAAGCTTCGGGAG
>JAUMDQ010000293.1:0-5952 GCA_032121715.1 Flavobacterium sp. | reverse complement strand
CAGTCAGTGTCTTCATGTATTTTTGAATTAGCACACAACATATATGGTCACATGCATTTTCTGTGTTTGAATATTTCTTGATATTCTAAGAAGTGGTTCAGGACAAACAATGCGTATTTCATATATTTTACTGTAATATTTGATAATGATTTTGTCCGAACATTTGCGGTAAATAATATTTGGCTTGCGCTTCAATGGCTAAGGCATACGAATTGATTTTTCTCTCGTTAAGCTCTCGCAACGCTTGCTTGATGTCTTGAATGCCGTGTTGTCCTTCGTATTTATCGTAATCGTTTGGTTTTCCATCGGAAAGAACGATAATCCATTTATTTTTGGCATCCAATTGATCCATTCTAGCAGCTGCATGACGCAAGGCGGGACCAATTCTAGTGTAGCCATTAGGTTCAACGGCGCCTATTTTATGTTTGGCTTTGTTCCAACTTTCGTTGAAATCTTTCAAAGTTAAATAGGTTGTGAAATTTCTGGTTTTGGAATAAAATCCGTCAATGGCAAAATCGATGTCGAACTCGTGCAGAATTTCGCCAAATAAAATGGAAACTTCTTTTTCTACATCAATCACTCGATTTCCTGCGGCATAACCATCGCTTGAAAGACTAATGTCTAACAAAACCAAAATAGCAATGTCTTTGTTCTTTTTTCTTTGGGATAAATAAATGCGTTCGTCTGGCGATTTTCCAGAATGAATATCGGTATATAAATCGGTTAATGCGTCTAAATCGAAAGCGTCACCTTGTAATTGCCTTCGTTGTTGTTGCATTTTATTATTCACACTCGTAAGCATTTTTCGTAAACCATTTAAAGTGGTCTTGTACTTAGCCATCGTATTTTTATAATAAGTTGGGTGTGTTTTAAGTTGGGTTTTCGGATATACTTTACAGAAATTTGTTAAGTAATTTCGTTTTTTGAAATCCCATTCATCATATTTTAAATGGAAGCCTTTTTCATCTACCTCAGCACTTTCTGCTATGGAAGTATTTTCAACAAAATCTGCTTGATAAACGGAATGCACCATATCATCCACACGAACGGTGAATCGCATGTTCATTTCTTCTAAAGCTTCTTGATGTTGTTCTAAATCATCGGCACCATCAAAATCGCGCCAATTACCGTTAAATTCTTCTGCGGTTTCAATTTTCTCAAAACTGTGCATTAACACGTAATCTTCTTGTTGTTTTTTATCAATTGTAAGTGATTCGATTTCTTCTACAGCTTTGGCATGAAGTGTGGTTTCGGCCACGACGTTATTTTGGATTTTTTTTGTGGCGTCATCAAAGTTTTTCAACACATTTTCGTCCTCAATTTCGGGTGTGTTTTTCATCCATTTTCCATACAACCAAGAATAATCAATGGTTTGGTCTTTTTTATTGACAGGCAATTTTGGTACCGCATCATAATAAAACTCTTGCATGGATGGATATTCTTGAAACATTTTTTCTAAAACCAAAGGTGCGGTTTCCGATGCTTTTTCTAAAGAAAGTTCGTGTGAATTATCTTGGTTGTCCCAATTCAAATTCATTTGTTTTTGGACACTCAAATACACCGTTCTGAAAAAATAAAACTTCAGATTTTCTTCTTTCGTTGGAAATAACGAACAATTAATTGGCAAGAAAAAGTTTTTGTTTTTGTACCCCCCTTCGCGTTCGGCTGGAAAAATTTCGATTGGCGCACCAGAAATGGCTCTTGCAAAAAGAGTTAATCTTGGTTTAATATCGGACAAATTGATTTGGCGGCTAAGGATTTCAACATCATTCAGTCGTTTGTTTTTAAAGTATTTGAGTACTTTTTTATAAATAATCTCATCTAATTCAAAGCTCATTTTTCAATTCATTTAAATCATTAAATCACACAAATCTTTTAAGGCTTGAATGGTTTCTTGTTCGTCTGTTAAAGGTTCTACAACGGCTACATGAACGGCTAATCGTTTTGGTAATCCGTTATGGATAAGTTTGGCAGCGTCAATTAACAATCTAGTGGAAACGGTTTCAGTTAAACCTAATTCAGTAAGATTTCTAATTTTTGTACCGATAGTAACTAACTTTTGAGCAATATTTGGATTTGGATAATCAAATGAAAGTGCCACAAAACGTTGGCGTGTAGAAGGTTTTAATTCTTTAAATCCTTTTTGGTAGCCAGGATTAAACGAAGCGACTAATAGAAAATCAGGATGCGCTTTAATAGTTTCTCCTAATTTATCAATAAAAAGTTCTCTTCTGTGATCGGTTAAGGAGTGAATGGCTACGATTACGTCTGGACGTGCTTCTGCTACTTCATCTAAATATAAAATATATCCGTTTTTTACGGCTATGGATAAAGGTCCGTCAATCCAAATGGTTTCCGCTCCTTTGATGATGAAACGTCCAATTAAATCGGTTGCAGAAGTTTCTTCGTGACAACTTACGGTGACTAATTTTTTGTTCAATTCATTCGCCATGTATTCAATAAAACGGGACTTTCCAGAACCTGTTGGACCTTTTAATAATAAAGGTAGTTGCAATTGGTTAATTTGATTGAAAACTTCAATTTCGGAACCGACTGCTTTATAAAATATGACTTTTTCTGCTACTATCATGAGAATTTATTTTTGAAAAAACCGAAACCAAATGCTGATATTGATAACACTAGACACTTGGTCTCGGTTGGTTATTAATCTTAAATTTTAACCTAAATAATTAATAACTATTCTACTTTTATTAATGCTTCATCTGTGGGTTTACCATACTTAATAAACTCAATAATGAATAATGTAATTCCTGTTGTAAAAAGTGTTGCACAAACTAGTAATACTACAAAGTGAATAGCAATTTCATTTTGAACATCCATAAAATCTAATTTCATTTTACGTTCTAAATATACTTGAGCCACACCTGCAACACCAAAAGCGACTGTCATTCCCAACATTCCAACATTCGAAAACCAAAAAGCCATATGACCACTTGTATTGTTGTAGCGTTTTCTTCCTGTTAAATTTGGTAACGCATAACTGATAATTGCTAAAACAATCATGGCATAAGCGCCCCAGAATGCGTAGTGACCGTGCATGGCTGTTACTAATGTTCCGTGTGTGTAAATATTAGTTTGTGGTAATGTGTGAGCAAATCCTAATAAACCAGCACCTACAAAAGAAACTATAGAAGCTCCGATGGTCCAAAATAAGGCAATTTTATTTGGATGTGATTTTTCCCCTTTTCGGTACATATACACGGCGAATAAAGCCATCGCTAAGAACGCTAATGGTTCAAGTGCTGAGAAAATTCCACCTACGATTAACCAAATTTTATTTACTCCAATGTAATAGTAATGGTGACCAGTTCCTAATAATCCTGAAAGGAAAGTTAAACCTACAATTACATATAACCATTTCTCGATAACTTCTCGGTCTACACCTGTAAGTTTGATTAACAAATATGATAAAATACCGCCCATGATTAGTTCCCATACACCTTCAACCCATAAATGCACAACCCACCAACGGAAGAATGAATCGGTAACTTGACTATCGAACCAAATCATACCAGGTAAATATAGCAAAGCTGCAAAAACCAATCCCATTGTTAAAACTAATGCGGTAGTTGTACGTCTTTCCGCTTTGTATAATGTTCCGAGGATTAATCCTAAAAACAACAATACATTCACTACAACTAAGAAGTCTAGTTCTCTTGGAATTTCTAGGAATTTTCTTCCTTCCCAGATGTTGAAGTGGAATCCTACAATTGCTAAAACACCTACTAAGGCAAGAGAAATTAGTTGGACATAAGCCAACTTAACATTAATTAATTCGCGTTGCGCTTCTTCTGGGATAATGTAATAAGCAGCTCCCATAAAACCGGTTAGCAACCAAACTACTAATAAATTTGTGTGAACAGCTCTAGCTGTATTGAACGGAATAAAATCGTGCAGACCATCCATTCCAATTCGGGCAAAGCCCATTATAAAACCGTAGACAATTTGTAATGCAAACAATAACATGCATAAGGCAAAAAACCAGTAGGCTACTTTTTGTGATTTATATTTCATAATTCTAAATTTTGGATTATTTTTTGTCTTTAGCTAAAGGTGAAACCACTCGTTCAAAACCGTTCAGATCAATGCTCCCAATCCATTTAAAGTAAGCAATCACTGCTTCTGCATCGGCATCATTCATTTCGTATTTAACCATTTTTCTGCCTTTTGGTCCCCAAGGAACGGGAGATTGCAAGACTGCTTTTACGTAGCCTTCTCCTCTTCTTTCAATAACTTTAGTAAGTTCTGGAGCGTAATAAGCTCCTTCACCAAGTATGGTATGACAACCCATACAATTATTCGATTCCCAAATTTCTTTTCCTCGAATAACTTTTGCATCAATCTTATCATGATAAGTTTGATCATTTTTAGGCATGAACGAATAAATAGTTAAGCCAATAAAGACCAGAAATGTAACTACTGTTCCTCCTAAAAAAAATGCTCGTGCTTGTGATTTTGATAACATATTTTAAAGATTAGTTAAATATTAAAGGACAAAAACATCCTTTATGTTCAAGCAAAATAACAATCAAAAAAAACAATTGCTTATGATTAAAATCATATAATAAAAAATATATTAAAGATAAATTTGTCTTTTATTAAAAATATGAAATTATTATGGTTATAGATTCAAACAAAACAGTGGGAAACATTGTAGCAGATGATTATAGAACTGCTGGTGTTTTTAGTCAACTTGGTATCGATTTTTGTTGTAAAGGAAACCGAACAATCGATGAAGTATGTACAAAAAAAGGGATTGATAAGTTTACTCTTTTAGATGAATTAGAGAGAGTTACCTCAAACAACAGCAATCAAGGTATCGATTTTAAATCTTGGGAATTAGACTTGCTTATTGACTATATTGAGAAAAAACACCATCGTTATGTGGAAGAAAAAATTCCACAACTTCTATCTTTTCTAATAAAGCTAGAACAAGTACATGGAGCGCAACATCCAGAACTTATTGAAATTAAAAAATTATTCAAAAGAAGTGCTGATAAATTAACGCAACATATGAAAAAAGAGGAATTAATTCTCTTTCCCTTCATCAAAAAAATGGTAGAAGCCAACAGAAATGACACTCCTATAAACATTCCTGGATTTGGTTCTATATCCAACCCAATTGCCATGATGTTGGAAGAACATGAAAATGAAGGCGAACGTTTTGAAAAAATAATGGAGTTATCAAATAACTATACTCCTCCTGCAGACGCATGCAACACGTACAAAGTAACTTTTAAAATGTTACAAGAATTTGAAGCTGATTTACATACGCACATTCATTTAGAAAACAACATTTTATTTCCAAGTGCCGTTGTATTACAAAATAAGTTTTATTAGTTAATTAGGTTCTTTAAATAGAGAAGTTATGCAAAACATGACCATCGTTTAAAGTAAAAGGACTGCTAAATTTTACATTAGCAGTCCTTTTTTTACTAACTATAACCCAATTATAATTAACCTATTTTTTATTTGAAAACAATTGCGGATTAAAAGACGCCATTACCCATGCCCAATTGCTAGAAGTGTTGTTATTACCTCCTTTTAAAACTTCCATAGTGTCGCTTCCTAACATTTTAGATACACCTACTGAGATTACAAAATTTTTATCCAATTTATAAGAACCCACTACATCGATTTCTGTTCCTAAATAATTGTCTTGTTCTTCTAAAGTAGTCATGTTGTAAACTGAGGCAGCACTGTAAAATAAGTGAGGTGATAGCGTTACTTGCCATTTATTCTTGTCGTAAATGAATTTGGCATAAATATCTTGTAATCCCACAGAATTTTTGTGATTTCCCACGTAGAAATTATCCATCAAACCATTAAATGCATGATTCGTACCAAATAATGGTGAGAACGATTTTACTTTAGTATTGGTATCATTTTGATCTTTACCTGATAAATATTCGAAACCTAATTCCGCTTTAA
>JAUMDQ010000292.1:0-4095 GCA_032121715.1 Flavobacterium sp. | reverse complement strand
AATTAAAAAAAGCGTTCTTTTTTAGAACGCTTTTTTTTTGATATCTGATTTTTAAACACTATTTTTATGTATTCCAAAAAATGAATATGACAGAGATAGATTTAGAAGCCGAAAAAAAAGCCATCGCCCAAGAATATAAAGAGTTACTTCGTATTAGTTATCAGAGTTTAACCGATGATGATAAAAAACTAATTCGTAAGGCATTTGACGTTGCAGTAGAAGCACATAAAGAGCAAAGAAGAAAATCTGGAGAAGCTTATATTTTTCATCCTATTGCTGTGGCTAAAATTGTGGCATCTCAAATTGGTTTAGGCGCAACTGGTATTGCTTCTGCTCTCTTGCATGACGTAGTAGAAGATACAGATATTACCATTTCTGACATAGAAAAAATGTTTAATCCTAAAATTGCTAAAATTGTTGAAGGATTAACCAAAATTCCAAAAGTTAAAAACGATCAAGAAATTTCGCTTCAAGCGGAGAATTTCAGAAAAATGTTATTGACATTAAACGATGATGTTCGAGTAATTCTAATCAAAATCGCCGACAGGTTGCACAACATGCAAACTATGGACGGTATGGTCGATTATAAACAAGCAAAAATAGCATCAGAAACCTTATACATTTATGCGCCACTTGCCCATCGATTAGGTTTATATAACATTAAAACACAACTTGAAGATTTAGGTTTAAAATATACAGAACCAGAAGTTTACGCGGATATTTTTAGTAAAATTAAAGAAACTAAAGAAGAACAAGATGCTTATATTAAGGCTATTTCTGATGTTTTAGGAAAATCCATGTTGGAAGAAGGTATCGATTTTATCATTAAAGGTAGACCGAAATCTATTTATTCTATCAGAAGAAAAATGAAAGCGCAAGGTGTATCTTTTGATGAAGTATACGATAAATTTGCGCTTAGAATAATCTATAAATCAAATCTTCATGATGAGAAATTCTTAGCTTGGAAAATATATTCAGTAGTAACAGATCATTACAGACCTAGTCCAAGTCGTTTACGTGATTGGATTTCGTCACCAAAATCTACTGGCTACGAAGCATTACATATTACAGTAATGGGACCAAAAGGACGCTGGGTTGAAGTTCAGGTTCGAAGTGAACGCATGGACGAAATTGCAGAAAAAGGTTATGCAGCACATTACAAATATAAAAACAACACTACCGAAGAAAATAGCTTAGAAATTTGGTTAAATCAACTGAAAGAAGCACTTGAAAATTCGAACAATAATGCAGTAGATTTTGTAGAAGATTTCAAACTGAATTTATACGCTAAAGAAATATATATTTTCACTCCAAAAGGTGAAATCAAATCATTACCAAAAGGCGCTACTTCATTAGATTTTGCCTTTAGCATTCACTCGGAAATTGGAGTAAAAACTCGTGGTACAAAAGTTAACGGAAAATTAGTGCCATTAAATCACGTTTTAAATAGTGGTGATCAAGTTGAAATTATTACTTCACAAAATCAAAAACCAACCATTCATTGGCTTGATTATGTAACAACAGCCCGAGCAAAAAACAAAATTAAAAATGTCTTAAACGATAATATCAAAAAAATTGGCGAAGACGGAAGAGAAATTCTTACCCGAAAATTACGCCATTTAAAAGTTACTTTAAACGAAACAACAGTAAACGAATTAGTAAACTATTTTAAACTTCAAACGAGTTTAGATTTGTTTTACAGAGTTGGAATTGGCGCTATTGAAAATCAGCAATTACGCGATTATGCCGCACAAAAAAGTAATACTTTAGTAAACTTCTTCAAGAAAACTATCAAAAGAAGTCCAAGCACTAACGATGAAAAAGCACATAAAAACGATTCCACTAAAAAGTTAGATTTATTAGTTTTCGGAACCGAACAAAGTAAATTAGAATATAAGCTTTCACCTTGTTGTAATCCAATTCCTGGCGATAATGTTTTTGGATTTGTAACGATAAATGAAGGTATAAAAGTTCATAAAACCGACTGTCCTAATGCGATAAGTTTACAATCGAATTTTGCCTACCGTATTGTACAAGCCAAATGGATAGATTCCACTCAAGAAGAATTCAATGCCATCCTAAAAATCACTGGAATGGACGTTATGGGATTAACAAATGAGTTAACAAAAGTAATTTCAAATCAAATGCACGTGAACATTCAAAGTATCAGCCTAAATACCGATGCAGGAATTTTTAACGGACAAATTACGGTTGTGGTTCAGAACAATACGATTCTTAAAAAGTTAATCGAAAACATAAAAACGGTGGAAGGAATTGATAAAGTAACTAGAGTATATAATAATTAGGTAGAATCAATAACTTTAACACTAAAAAAAGCCTAATTCTTAATTCTAACTCACTATTTTGCAAACTCTTTATTCTATTTTCTAAAATCTTGCATCTATAAGGTAACTTTCATTATATTTGCATTTCCTTTCATTTAAACAGCAAATGGATAACAACCAAAATCAAGAAACGGTTAAAAACGTTTTTACAAAATACCTTGAAGAAAAAGGGCATCGCAAGACACCTGAGCGCTACGCTATACTTCAAGAAATATACGAAAATCAAGAACATTTTGATATAGAATCCTTGTATATCAAAATGAAAAATAAGAATTATCGTGTTTCTCGTGCAACTTTGTACAACACCATCGAATTATTATTGGATTGTAAATTAGTACGCCGTCATCAGTTTGGTCAAAACCAAGCGCATTACGAAAAATCATATTTCGACAAACAACACGACCATATTATTTTAACGGATACAGGAGAAGTGATAGAATTTTGCGATCCTCGTATTCAGCAAATTAAACAAACTATGGAAGAAATGTTCGGAATTAATATTGAAACACATTCCTTATATTTTTACGGAACAAAAAATAAATAACAACTAAATTAACCCTGAACTTAACTAGTTTAGGACAAACAACAACACAATGAATGTAGACTTACTACTCGGATTACAATGGGGTGACGAAGGAAAAGGAAAAATCGTCGATGTATTAACTTCAAAATACGACATTATTGCGCGTTTTCAAGGTGGACCAAATGCTGGACATACACTTGAATTTGACGGAATTAAGCATGTTTTAAGAACGATTCCTTCTGGAATTTTTCATAAAAACAATGTAAACATTATCGGAAATGGTGTAGTAATGGATCCTGTAGTTTTTCAAAAAGAAATTGAAGGATTAGAAAAATTCAATTTAGACATCAAATCAAAATTATTACTTTCAAGAAAAGCACATTTAATTTTACCAACACACCGTTTATTAGACGCTGCATCTGAAGCATCTAAAGGAAAAGCAAAAATTGGTTCTACTTTAAAAGGAATTGGTCCAACTTATATGGACAAAACCGGTAGAAATGGTTTAAGAATTGGTGATATTGAAATGGCTGATTTCAAAGAAAGATACCGTGCTTTAGCGGACAAACATGAAGCTATGATTGCTTTTTACGATGTAAACTTGCAATACAATTTAGCTGAAATGGAAGATGAATTTTTCGCAGCTGTTGAAGAATTAAAAACATTAACTTTCATTGATTCTGAAGAATATTTAAACAAAGCATTAAAAGCAGGAAAAACTATTTTAGCTGAAGGCGCACAAGGTTCGTTATTAGATGTAGATTTTGGAACGTATCCTTTTGTAACTTCTTCAAACACAACTGCTGCTGGAGCTTGTACTGGTTTAGGTATTGCGCCAAATAAAGTAAAAGAAGTTTTCGGAATTTTCAAAGCGTACACTACTCGTGTAGGAAGTGGACCTTTCCCAACTGAACTTTTTGACGAAGTTGGTGCAAATATGGCAAAAATTGGTAACGAATTTGGTTCAGTTACGGGTCGTGCTCGACGTTGCGGATGGTTAGATTTAGTAGCCTTAAAATATGCTGTTGAAGTAAATGGAGTAACTGAATTATATATGATGAAAGGTGATGTTTTATCTGGATTCGAAACCTTAAATATTTGTACAGCTTACAACTATAAAGGTGAAACGTTGAAACATTTTCCATATAATATTGAACCAGAAAATGTGCAACCCATCTATACAGAAATGAAAGGTTGGCAAGCAGATTTGACAGGTATGACAACGTA
>JAUMDQ010000291.1:4485-6181 GCA_032121715.1 Flavobacterium sp. | reverse complement strand
TTCTTTCGTACCTAACAAAACGGAACCAACTGGTGCACCTAAGCCTTTAGACAAACAAACTGAAATCGTATCGAACAATTCTCCGTATGCTTTTGGATGTTGTTTTTTAGCTACTAAAGCATTCCATAGTCGGGCGCCATCTAAATGGTATTTTAAATTATGCTTGGTACAAACAGCTGCAATTTTTTTCAATTCCTCCATATCATAACAAGCGCCACCACCTTTGTTTGTTGTGTTTTCAACACAAACTAACTTGGTCATAGGTGCATGATAAAATTCTGGATCGTTTATAGCTTTCTCCACTTGTTCAGCAGTAATCATTCCGCGGTTTCCGTCAATTAAATTACACGAAACGCCACTATTAAAGGCTACTCCACCCGCTTCATATAAAAAAACATGTCCCCATTTATCGCAAATTAATTCATCACCAGGATTGGTATGTAATTTTATAGCTGTTTGATTGGCCATAGTACCCGAAGGAAAAAACAAAGCTGCCTCTTTACCAAATAAATCGGCCAAAGTTTCTTCTAATTCATTAACTGTTGGATCTTGTTTAAAAACATCATCGCCCACCTTGGCATTAAACATAAATTGCAACATTTCTTGAGTGGGTTTGGTAACCGTATCGCTAAATAAATTAATTTCCATAAATCGTTTTAATAGTCTATTTTTGTTGTGTAAAACTACAAATAAAATGGTAAATACCGAACAAATTAAAGACATTATTAATCGCCTTGGTGCGTTAAGGAGGTATCTTTGACGTTGATGCCAAGCTTGTCGAAATAACGAATCAAGAAGAAAAGACCTTTGCACCAGACTTTTGGAATAATGCGAAGCAAGCAGAAATTGTCGTACGAAATTTACGTTCGATAAAAAAATGGGTAGATGATTATACCCGCTGCGAAGATTTAGCTGAAGAATTGCAACTTACTTATGAATTTTATAAAGAAGATGCTGTTTCTGAAGAAGAATTAGATGCCATTTTTGATAAAACTATTACCAATATTGAAGATTTAGAGTTTAGAAATATGCTTTCGGAAGAAGGTGATAATCTAAGTGCTGTACTTCAAATTACCGCAGGTGCTGGTGGAACAGAAAGTTGCGATTGGGCAAGCATGATGATGCGAATGTATTTAATGTGGGCCGAAAAGCAAGGTTATAAAGTTAAAGAACTGAATTATCAAGAAGGTGATGCTGCAGGAATTAAAACTGTAACCCTAGAAATTGAAGGAGATTTTGCTTTTGGCTATTTAAAAGGAGAAAATGGTGTGCATCGTTTGGTACGAATTTCACCTTTTGATAGTAATGCCAAACGTCATACTTCATTTGCATCGGTTTATGTGTATCCGTTAGTGGATGATACGATTGAAATTGAAATTAATCCTGCTGATATTGAAATCACTACGGCTCGTTCAAGCGGTGCTGGTGGACAAAATGTTAATAAAGTAGAAACTAAGGTTCAATTATTTCATAAACCTTCAGGAATTCAAATTCAGTGTTCAGAAACGCGTTCGCAACATGATAACAGAGCTCGTGCTTTACAAATGTTAAAATCGCAATTGTACGAAATTGAACTAAAAAAACAATTAGCACAACGAGATGATATTGAAGCTGGAAAGATGAAAATTGAATGGGGTTCACAAATTAGAAACTACGTATTACATCCATATAAACTAATTAAAGATGTGCGCTCTGG
>JAUMDQ010000291.1:0-4475 GCA_032121715.1 Flavobacterium sp. | reverse complement strand
TGGATTTGAAACCTCCGATTCTGAAGCCGTTTTAAATGGAGAAATTGACGGTTTCTTAAAAGCTTATCTAATGATGATGGGACAAAAAGAAGAATAAAATTATAAACAACTAACTAAAAAAAATGAAAAACAGATTAAGCTTACTATTATTATTAGTAACATTTTTATCATTCGCACAAAACAAATTTGAACAGGGTTACTATATTGACAATTCAGATTTAAAAAAGGAATGTTTAATTAAAAATTATGATTGGAAAAAAAATCCTAAAAGTATTGAAATTAAACTATCGAATGAAGATGAATCTATAATTATAAAAAGTATTGATGAAATTAAAGAATTTGCTATAAACGGTAAATCAAAATTCATTAAAGCGACAGTTAATATTGAGGAATCTTCACAAAATATAAACACTTTATCAAATAGTCCTAATACAAAATTTGCTGAAAAAACGGTATTTCTTAAAATTTTAGTTGAAGGAATTTCCAACTTATATTATTACGAAAATGAAGCATACGAAAGATTTTTTTATTCAGTAAATGATAAAATTGAACAGTTAGTATATAAACTTTATAATACATCGGAAGGAAATATTGCTTTAAATGAATTCTATAAACAACAACTTTCTGTAAACTTTAAATGTAATAATGATCAAAAATCTATAGTTGCATTAAAATATAAAAACAATGATTTGATTGACTATTTTATCAAAACAAACAACTGCTTATCTGGAAATACAGAATCTAAAGCCATTTCAGAAAAAATAAAATCTGAAGTTAATTTCAAGTTGAATGTTTTATTGAACAGTATGAACTCAACATTTCAAGGCGTTTTTGGAGATAATAATGAAAATTTCAAATCTGATAATACGAATAATGTTAGTTTTGGATTTGAAGCTGAAATGATTTTACCATATAACAATAAAAAATGGTCTTTAATTTTTGATCCTTCTTATACTCAAAATAAACAATCGACAAAAATTTATAATCGAGAATATATTCAACCCGAATTCATTTTGTATAATGATAGTTATACTATAAGATTACCCTTAGGAGTTAGAAGATACTTTGAATTAAATAAAAGTAGCAAATTTTTCACAAATATAACCTATTCATTTAATCTAAATACAACATATGTTTATTTGTACAGACCTTTTAATAATGACACAAATATCATAGTAGATGCTGGATTTCCTTCATCAAGTTTAGCTTTAGGATTTGGTTATCAATACAAAAGATATTCAGCAGAAATTAAGTATAATACAGCGACTCGAATTTATACTTATTGGAACGGTAATAAATATAATTTCAACCAAATATCATTAAAATTAGGTTATAAGTTGTTTTAATACTACTTCGAATAAATAAAAAAAGCCTTCCAGAAATTCTAGAAGGCTTTTTAATTTACTATAAATTAAATTATCTATTCGGATTTAAAGCTTTGTCAATTCTAGCTACTAAATCAGCGATATGAAATTTACTTAATCTATCTGTTGCTAAAGCATTAGCAGCTTTTAACTGACTTCTCAATTCAATTAAATGTCCACGAGAAATTGAAGGTAAATCAGTATCAGCGATAACAATTCTTCTACCGTTAAAGTTCGCAGCAGCATTTTTATCTAAACTAATGGCATCAATTAACTTAGATACGAAAGCTTTCTGTAAATTTCTTCTGTATACATCAATCGCCGTATTTGTTCTTAGTTCAGAGAAAATTCCACGTTTTAAATCGCTCATTAATTCATCAATTGAATAATTGGCTTTGTTCATAGAAGAAGTTTCCATTAAACGCGCCATTCTATCTAAAGATAACAAGCTAGACAACGTTCCATCTTGAATTCCTTTCATTAATTCTACACCATTATCTGGGTTAATCTTAGCCAAAACATTTTGATCTAATAACCAAGTTGGTGTCTTAAATAATTGCTCGTTTAAGAAAGCAACCGCTTCATTTTGAATCGATGAAGGAACAATTTCGTATTCATTTCCTTCCATATCATAGGTTTTAGGATTTTCGTAAATACCACCCACGTTTTTAGTTACGTGACCCATATATCTACGGAATTGACCTACTAAAGAATTGTATAAACCTTCTAATTCAGAATAGTCTTCCCCTTTTTCTTTACTCCATTCAATTAAGTTTGGTAAAATTCTTTTTAAGTTTTTGATACCATATTCAGAAGCTTTCATTGAATTATCTCCTAAATCTTCTGTTTGAAAACGAGGATCATAAGGACTAGTTTCTGTACCAAAATGTAATCTTTTATTTTTATACGCTTCTTTTGTCATTTCATTCAATAACGCTTTTTCTGCTTCTTCAGATTTCGCATCATTAAAATAAGAATAACCCCATTTGATTGCCCATTTGTCGTAATCTCCAATTTTTGGAAATAAATCTGTTACACCATCTTCTGGTTGTGCTACATAATTGAAACGAGCATAATCCATGATTGAAGAAGTATGTCCGTTTTTAGCTTGGAATTCTTTATTACGTAACATTTCAACTGGAGTGGCATTACTTGCCCCCATATTGTGACGTAAACCTAAAGTATGTCCTACTTCGTGAGCCGCTACAAAACGAATTAATTCACCCATTAATTTATCGTCTAATTTTTTATTTCTTGCTTTTGGATCAACAGCCGCCGTTTGAATCATATACCAATCGCGTAATAAACTCATGATATTATGGTACCAACCAATGTGCGATTCCATAATCTCACCTGTTCTTGGATCGTGAACGTTTGGTCCGTATGCATTTTGAATTTCAGCAGCGAAATATCTTAATACAGAAAAACGTGCATCTTCTAAACTCATTGTTGGATCATTTTCAGGCCAATATTCCCCACGAATCGCGTTTTTCCAACCTGCAAATTCGAAAGCTACTTGCCAATCGTCAATACCTTGTTTGATAAAAGGTTTCCATTTATCTGGCGTTGCTGGATCTAAATAATAAACAATTGGTTTTTTAGGTTCTATTAATTCTCCTCTTTTTTGTCTTTGTGCGTCTTCTTCATTTTTTGGTTCTAAACGCCATCTAACAGCAAAAATATCCGTTTCCGCTTTTTGAGAATCTTCTTCAAAAACATCATATCCGTTGGCAAAATAACCTACTCTTTTATCGAAAGTACGTTTACGCATTGGATTTTCTGGTAATAAAATAAATGAAGTATTTAATTCCATAGTTACTAAACCTGCATCAAGAGCTGAAGGGAAATCAGTTCCAATTTTTGGTGTTGGATTTCTTGAAATTTGTGGCGCAATAGTTGTAAACGTTTTAGTAGTTCTAATTTCTGTATTGATTGGGAAACTTTTCACAAATTGAATAAACGATTTATCTTTCTGAAAAGCTTGAATACTCAATAATTGTTTACTGATTGAATTTAAAGAAAATGTTTGTAAATCAGAATCAAAAGCAGCAGTCATATCAATTACACTTGCTGTATTTTCTTTACCAGATTCGTCTTTCTTGTAAGCTAAAATATCATAGATTCCGATAATTGGATCGGCACTTGAATTTTTCACTGATTTTGTAATAGGTTTGTTTTCATCTGGCGTCATAATTACATAGGTAATAGAACGCAAAATCATCGTATTGTTCATTCCTTTTTCAAAACGAACTACTTGTCGATTAACTTCTTCACCACCAAAAATTCCTCCACCAGCTGGTGTTTTAGAATATCTAGTGATGGTCATGATTTCTTTTCCAATTAATGATTCCGAAACTTCAAATAAATATTTATCCGCAACTTTGTGAACATCAATTAGTCCTTTTTGTGTAACCGCAGTTGAATCGATTACTTTTTTATAAGGTTTTGGTTCTTTTTTAGCGTCTGGCTTTTTAGCTTCTGCTGTAGCTTGAGGTGGTGTTTTCTTGTTCTTTTTGTCTTTCTTTTGCGCTAAACTTTCAGCACTTGTTAAAAGAAAAAAGCAAAAAAGAATCTGTAGAGATTTTTTAAGCATAAAATTTAAAAGTTAGTTAATGATTAACTAATCTGTCTGAAAAATTATTTTATGTTACTCAAATTTTGAAGTTTTAAGTTTATTTTAACAATTGGTACTCTCATAAAGTTGAAAAATCCTGGTATTTGTAATACAGTAGGAAATAATGAATGAAAAAAATTATATAATAATCCAGTTATGTGGTATCCATCGTGATCGCTGTCAGTTGCGCAGAGAAATCTGTGGTATCTTAATTTCTTTCTATTTTCCGGAATAGAATAATCTAGATCATGTTGAAGACCAAGAGCTTGTATGATTCCAATTACTTCTTTATTATTTCCTATTTGAGATGGAGTTGCATTTCTTGTATTTAATATTTTACCTTTTAATTCCATTATACCTATAAAATCTCTTCCTTTTTTTCCTTGAATACCATATTTCATCCCTTGAATTAAATAGGTCTTTGCCGATGCGCCCTCAGCTACACATAACCAACATTGCTCAGGTTTTTTTCCAGCATATTTTGCATCATCTAATTT
>JAUMDQ010000290.1:0-9085 GCA_032121715.1 Flavobacterium sp. | reverse complement strand
GATGTTAAATCATAAACCTTAACTATATTTCTTTCTTCGACATAAGCAATTTCTTTTCCGTCTGGACTGAATTTTGGCAAAAACTCTTCTTTATCCGAACCAATAATTTTTTCTTCTTTTAAAATGGTAGAAGCATAAAAATAAGGTTCTTCTTTTCTTTCTATTGTTACCACATAAATATCCCAACTATCACCTCTTTCACCAGCATAAATTAGTTTTTTCCCGTCTGGCGACCATTGCACATAACGTTCTTGTTCTGATGTATTCGTAATTCTTTTGGTTGAACCCCCTTCTGCATTTACTACAAAAACTTCCCCTCTAGAAATAAAGGCAATTTCTTTTCCGTCTGGACTTGGAACAAATTCACTAATACTCCCAGATAAAGGCAAGTTTTTTTCTGCATTTGCTTTTCCGTCGTTTTGAATGATTACAGAAATTTTTTGCGGAGAGACACCATCAATCATGGTATAAATTTGCCCATCATTTGAAAAACATAATTTATTGTCGTTTGAAATACTTAAATGTCTAACCGGATTGTTTTTAAAACTCGTAAATGCAGTTGCTGTTTTCGACTGAACATTGTATTTGTACAAATTTTGATTACTACCATCGGCTTCACTCAAATAATAAATACTTTTTTCATCATTACTATAAACAGGTTCTCTGTCTTCACCAACATAATTACTGATTTTAGTAAATGTTTGCGCATTGACATCATAAGTCCAAATATCTCTTGTTACACTACTTGTATGATGTTTTCTTAACGGATCTTCATATCCTTTTCTATCTTGAAAAACAATTTGATTTCCTGCTTTGTTGTACTTGGCAAATTCGATTCCGCCTTCTGTAATTAAAACAGCTTTTCCACCTGCAACATTTACAGTATATAAATTTTGAAATAATCGTGGAGAATAGAAACGAATATTGGCTTGACTCGTTTGTCTGGAACTACCAAATAGTACATTTTTATCATCTGGAGAAAAATCATAAGGATAATCTGCTGCGCTATTATAAGTTAATCGTGTTGGGTTTCCTCCACTTATTGCCATCACAAAAACATCAAAATTACCATATCTGTCGCTTGCAAAAGCAATTGATTTACCGTCGTTACTCCAAATTGGCATCATGTCATGCGCATCATGGATGGTTAAAGGAGTTGCAGTTCCGCCTTGAGCGTTTACCAAATAAATATCACCTTTATAACCAAAAGCAATTGTTTTTCCATCGGGAGAAATTGATGGGTAACGTAACCAAAGTGCATCTTGTGCGAATGAAATACTTGTCAGCAAAAAGAATTGCAGACAAAAGAGTGTTGTTTTAAAATTCATAAAATTTAGTTTATTGTTGTCAAACCAAATTTAAGAATTTTAAAGTTAAAATTTTACATAATAAAACTTTTATAGTTTATTTCTTATCTACATCTTTAAGTATGCTAAAAACAAAATAAGCTAATAAAACCAAAGTAAACAAAATGACACTCCATAAGAAAACTGGTTTTTGCCAAAATGACTTTTCAGAATCATTTTTAACTTCTGTATCTATTTTTTCTAAGTTTGTGATAGTTGCTCTTGGTAATTCATGTAATAAATTTTGAGTAAAATTAGCCAAATCGTAATTAGGTTGAGATAAAGTCGAATCAATAATCACTTCATATTTTTCGTTTGCTTTTAAATCGGCAACAAGAGAAATAGTATTTTGAAATACTTTAATATTTGAAATATCTAAAGGTTGGTTGTCTTGATTGTCAATTTCGATTGTGAATTCTTTTTCAAAAAAACCATTCAATTGAAAAGAGTTTGACGTGTTGGAATTCAAATTAAAACTAGAAACCTCTTGTTTAAAATTTTCTGTTCTCTTTCTTACTTTTCGAGATGTGTTTACGAATACAGAAGAATTTCTTAAAAATAGTTTCGTTTTTACATCAAAAGAAATCCCATCTACTTTTTGAAAAGCATCAGATAAAAATGAAATTATTGTTTTTTTATTCTTTTTGTCTTCTGTGATTTTATATTTGAAATCAGTTACAATTGAAGATTGTGTAATTTGAAAATCTGACATAAAACATCCAATCTCAAATACATTTATAGGCAACGACTTTTTATCATCAAACTCAATTCTTAAAAACTGATAATTATTTAATGGAAATAAAATAGTTTTTTCAACAGAGGTTCCATTTTCATTATTCAAATCTGTCAAAATTTGATTAGAAACCAAACCAAACCAATCTTGTTGATTATTACTTCCACTTATAGAATACGTTTTATTAATTTTTGTGTTTGAAATTAATAAACTTAACTCGCTAGCATGTTTTAAATTTCCAATATAAATAGTGTACGAAGAAAGTGAATCTTTTAGTATTACTTTATCATAAATTTTCAGTTTCTTATAATATCTTTTTTTCAAACTAGAATTATCAAAAACCACAAAAGGCACTTCCTTTTTACTTTTATCTAAAATTCTAAATTGATCTAAGTTATCTTGACTTGCTGAACGAACTTCCGGCGAGATCGTAATCTTATGAAATCCGTCTTTTTCAATTTTTGAAAGAGTAGCTTTATGACTTTGAGAAAACCCAAAATAAGAAACCAATAGAGCAAAAATAATTACATTAAACTTCATCTGAATTTGTATTTGGTGTTTCATCAACAACTAATTTTTTAATTTTTTGATACACGAAGGAAATGATTAGGATTAAAACACCTAATAAAATAAATGCAATGATTTTTCCTGTTTCAGAAACATTATTAATATCGTAAACAAACAATTTTAATACGGTTAATCCTAATAAGGATAATGCGATAATTCGTATTTGTTTCCATTGGTGTTTGATTCCAACAATCAATAAAACAAAAGATAAAATTCCCCATAAAATAGGGTAACCAATTTTCACCACTTGTGTTTTAACATGATCTATAGCGTCTGAAATGATTGTTTGAATTTCATACTCCAAGGCGTATTTATCTGTAATCGTTTTCGAGGTTTTTGCAATTGCATTTTCAATTCCTGCTACATCATTAAAATGTACAGCGTGTATTAATAATTCATTACTTAAAATATAAACACCTGAAATAGCCAGAATCCATATTGCAAATTTCGATTTAAAAATTTCGAAATCAGTATGATCTTTTATTTGTTTTATCAGAATTACGAAGTGATATACTAAGCAAATTAACAAGATATAATGAAAATAAAAGGCAAAATTAGAACTACTTTTCATTTGTATATTCTGAACCATTTCATGTGTTGGTAAATTGGAATAAAAAACTAGATAAGCGATTACATTTACAACAATTAAAACAAGAATTGGCTTAAAAAAATGCACTTTATTTTTACTAAAAACATAAGCCATTAATGCTGTAGTAAAGACAAAATGGTATGTAACAGAAAAAGAATAAGCAGAATGATAATTAGACAAAAATTCTGTTGCTTGATAAGAAACCTCCAAAACACCTACAAAATAAGCCACAATAATTCCAACTAAAGCAATTAGTTGCTTGTACAAACTCGGTTGAAATGAAAAATTATAGATTATGCTGTTTTCCGTTTCTTTATTTAATACAAAATAAGTTACAACTAGCGAAATCAAGGCAACAATTCCTGTGATGAATATTTTATTTAAAACTACATTTAAAGTTAATTCAATAGAACCATAAACTTGGAACCAATCCATAATTAAACTAAAAATCATAAAAAATTGTACAGCTACTGCACTCAATTTAAATAAACTAATTTTAGACTTTTGTGACAACCAGAATAACATTACTGCTTCGCATGCCCAGAATAAAGTAATATGATTTCCTTCAAATTGAATTGGAATAGTTAAGGTTATGAAAGTAAGAACCAAAGCGATTAATAAATAAACGGCGTTTTTTTCTAACCCAAATTTTTTGAATAAAATAGTGGTGTAAATGAAATTATAGATTGCTAAAGAAAGTGTAAATAAGCCTTTTAAATCAAGCTTTACATGTTCAATTATGGTTAATCCAATTCCGAAATAAATAAAAGTATTCGCTGTAATTATAAAATACTCAATTGTTGAGAAAACACCTTTATTTCTAACATTGTTAATTACGACAGTAATACTAAATAGAAAATAGAATAATGTTGCAAAGATAAACGCACCTTGATGTGGTAATTTATCATTATACATTTCAGTTACACTCCAACTTAAGAATAATAAAATCGTAAATACAAAAGATAAAATGGTGACTAAATTCCATTTTTTAAAATAAGCGATGGCTAAAATCCCAACATTTAAAATGGCGATGTAAGTAAACAAAACCACATAATTTCCTTGACCCGTACTTAACATAAACGGAACAGCAAAACCGCCAATTAAAGACAAAACAGCTAATTCTTGTCGGTTATAATTTATGGAAACAAAGGCGCTAAATGCGGTGATGACAACCATTATCGCAAAAGCAATAGTTTGACTGAAAATATGATAATCGTGGAAAGCAATGGCAATGGTAAAATAATAAATACTTATGGCGCCAGCGACAATTACGGAACTAAATGCTATGTAATTTTTCTTTAATTTATGAGCGATTCCCATAACTAAAGATCCCGATAAAATTCCGATAGCGACTCTAGCGGTTTCGTTAATCCAGTTTTTATCGATAGCATATTTCACAAAAAAGCTAATTCCTAAAACTAGAATTAGAATTCCAATTTTATTGATTAAGTTTTCACCGATAAATTTTTCTAAGTCTGGATTGTTTTCTTTGAATTTTTCAAACCAAGATTTCTCTGAAACAACAACTGGTTTTTCAGTAAAAGCAGTAGGCGTTTTAAATACATTTTTTTCAGCATCTTCTTCTTGATGCGCAAATTTTCTTACTACAGGAATCGTTTTTTCCGCTTCAAAAACAGGCTTGAGTTCTTCAATAATAACTTCAGGCTTATTAGCAGAAGGTTCTTCTCTGAAAACTTCTCTAATAGCTTCGTTTTGGGGTTTTTCTTTAAGTTTAAGCTCTTTATTTAATTCATTAATTTTATCATGTAAACGAGAAACTGAATCTTGTAAACTTTGAAATTTTGTATTAACATTTGACATAATCATCAATAGTAATACAACAATTATTATAGGCAATAAAAAATCCATAGAAAGCATTTAGAATACCTCAAATGTAAGAAATATTACTACAAAATGAGCTGTAAATAAAATTTATTAGGCTTTTAGCAATTCTAAGATTTTATTTTCTACAGTTTCGCTATTCCAATTTTGATGAATGTTTTCCATCTTTAAGACTTCTTGCATAATTTCATTTTGTCTGTCGCCAATTGCTAAAGCTTCTGCATAAGGTTGATGACTAAATGTTACACGAGAATATAACGGAACCCATAATTCTGGATGTTTATCTGAAAACCATTTTTCAATTTTCTTTTGCAATAAGAAATTTGCATCAGCAGTTTTAGAACTCATTTCCATAAAATTTCTATAGGAAAGTTCTGCGATAGCGTCTGCATTAGGTTTTCTAGAATTTTCGTAATCATTAAGTAAATTTGCCCAATCGTCACCATAATGTTCCATCATTTGTTCCAAAACAGTAATATCCTCAAAACCAGCATTCATTCCGTGACCGTAAAAAGGCACAATGGCATGACAAGCATCACCAATTAAGGCTACTTTATCACTAAACGTCCATGGAAAACATTTCATGGTTACTAAATAACTCGTTGGGTTTTTAAAGAAATCCTCCACTAAATTTGGAATAACTTCTTTTGTGTCTGGAAAATGATTGGCGAAGAAATCTACTAATTGTTCTTTCGTTTTTAAGGATTCGAAAGAATTTTCACCATCGTGCGGCATGAATAATGTACAAGTGAAACTTCCGTCTAAATTGGCCAAGGCCATTAGCATGAAATTACCACGAGGCCAAATATGCAGAGAATTTTTATCTAATTTGTGCGTTCCATCTGCGTTAGCTGGAATATTTAATTCTTTGTATCCGATATTTAAAAATTCTTGCGAATAATTAAACATACTTTGGCGTTGCATTTTGTGTCGGATTCTTGAAAAAGCTCCATCTGCACCAAAAGTCAAATCGTAATCATGTGTGGTCCATTCTCCTCTTTCTGATTCACCGATTGAAATGGAAGCTGTTGTTAAATCTACATCCCAAACTTTCTCTCCGAAGAAAAATTCCACACCTGCTTTTTCGGCAAGATCCACCATTTTTTTATTAAGCAAACCTCTGGAAAGGGAATAAATTACTTCACCATCTTTACCATAAAACTGTTCATTAACTGTATCTGAACCCGTATGAATAGCTCGTTTTTCAACAGGAATTCCAATACCTAAAACTTCTTGATCTAAACCTACATCACGTAAAGCTTTTACACCTCTATCAGACAAAACAAGGTTTATGGAACGTCCAGTGAAATTGATTTTTCTAATATCTGGACTTCTATCGTAAACGTGAACAGTATGACCTCTCTTTTTTAGATATATTGCTAATAATGTTCCAACTAAACCAGAACCAACAACTGCAATTTTTTTAGGATTTTGCATGAATTTTGCTTAAAAATAAGATTACAAAAATAAGGTTTATTCCTTAATTTATAGTAATTATTAAACTTTAATCTTCCTGAATTTTACTTGGAGAAAACAAAAAAGCGCATGATTTAAATTAAACCATGCGCTTTTCTTAAACTATTTTTATTCTTTCTTATTTCCATCTATTATAGCTCCTGTTCCTGCACCAATACCAGCACCAGCAACACCCCCAATAATAGCGCCTGTTCCTTTTTTCTTGCTAACTATTGCGCCTGTTACAGCACCAACACCTGCACCAATTACCGCGCCTTTTGCTGTATTACTCCAACCTTTCTTTTTTGGAGCAGCTTGTGTAGTTGTTGTATGATTTACGACAACCGTTTTATTATTCTCTAAAGCCTCATTTTCTTCATTAACTCTAACTAATTCGGTTTCCATAGAATCTACAACTCTTTGTTTCTCGATTTCCGTTTTCATTGAATCAATACTTGCTTGTTTAGCTTTTTCAATTTCTTCTTTATTTTGAAATTGGCATGAAACCAGTAATAAACTAAATAATAATACACATGCGTTTTTCATAAAAGTAAATTTTAAAAATTAGTAAGTAACAAAGTAACGGAAAATTAATACCAAATGATTTATATAATTCTTTAAAAAAGTATTAAAATTTTAATTTTTGACCCACATCAAGTTTTTGAGATTTTGCTAAAATTCCACACATGTGAAATAACATTCTCGCACCAACGTTGCCGTCCCAATCGTCATTTTCACCTGGAGCCACTTCTACTAAATCAAAACCAATAATTTCTTTTCCTGAATTAGCCAATAAATTAAATAAATAGGTTGCTTGTTCAAATGAGAAACCTCCTGGAACTGGCGTTCCTGTATTTGGACAATACCATGGATACATTCCGTCAATATCAAATGAGATGGTTACTTTTTGTGGTAATTGTGCAACAATTTCTTCACATTGTTGTTTCCAAGTTTGCCCTTCAAAAGCTTTTGCTTTCATATCTGCATCAGTATGAACGACTACTCTTCCTTTCGAATCTTTTACAACATTAACTTCTTGTTCACAAAAATCTCTAATTCCAACTTGTACAATTTTTGAAACCTGTGGAAGTTGTAAGGTATTATACATAATTGAAGCATGAGAATACGTAAAGCCTTCATAAGCAATTCGTAAATCCATGTGCGCATCTAAGTGTAAAATTCCGAAACTTTCGTGTTGTGTTGCCAACGCTTCATAATAACCAAGTGGCGTACTATGATCTCCACCTAAAAGCGCCACTTTCTTACCTTTATTTTGCCAATATAAAACTTTGTCTTTTACTTCTGTATGCAAAGTTCTACAAGCTTTATTAATTTTATGTAAGTCTTCTAATAAAGCTGGAAATGTTTCTAAATCTTCACCATTTTCCAAAGCTTCAATAATTGGCTGTGCTAAATCTTTATACTTTTCTGAATTTTTCACCCATTGTTCTGGTGCTTCATCCATATAAATTCCTAATTTCCATAATTCTGGAAAATCTTGATGTAATAAATCGACTTGAAAAGACGCATCAAAAACAGCATCTGGACCTTCAGACGCTCCAGACCCATAACTTACAGTTACTTCCCAAGGCACAGGAATGATAATAATTTCTGATTCTTCTGCTGTAAATGGCAATCCAAAAACGGTAGCATCTGCTAAACCTGGTTGAGATGGATCGAAGTTTTCTATTTTTTGTTGCTTATTCATAATAGTAAATGGTTTTTACACCTTCAAAATTGTAAAGTTATTTTTCACAAAGTTAGTGTTTCATATGAATTTTTAAAATGTTTTTTTTTAAACAACTACAATTTAATATAATAATAAATGCTACTAGTCATTTGACATGATAATTATCATCTTTTAATTTCATTGAAAGAATCATCTTTGAAGATTAGATATTAAAACAATTCAACATGACAAATAAACCTGCACATACTTTTCATATTCCAGTAATGGGATTAGCTTACACTATTGACAGTCCTATACGAGTAGCGCAATATGGAATTTCTTCGGTCGTTTCTATTACAGATGATGAAGTTATTGAAAAAATGCGTGCCTTTTACAGTGAAAAATTCAGCATTCCTTATCAAGAAATCACACAAAAATTTCACGATTATAGAGCCGAAAGAATTACGCATTATTTGAATTTAATGGACACTGTTGTGAAAGAAAAATTTGAAAATTTTAAAAACGAATTAGCAGAAAGTAAAACTTCCTTAGAAAATTATATTGGAATATTACCTAATAAATCGGATTTTAAAAAAGGATTACAAAACTTTATTGATGAAGGTGTCACAATAAAAGAAACCATCAAAAATTATCTAGAACATCATCTTTCTTCTGGCGAAATTGATGTTAATATCATGACAAAAGTCGACAAAGATAATTTTAACAAGAAAGAACAATTGCCAATCGAATTTAATGATGCTCATGCGGCACTTCGAGGTTTTGCAAATAGCAATTTGAGTTCATCCGTTGTACTTTCGGCAGGAATGAACCCAAGATTGTATAGTTATTTCGAAAATTTCAAAGATTTTTTTCCAGATTTGAAT
>JAUMDQ010000289.1:0-8251 GCA_032121715.1 Flavobacterium sp. | reverse complement strand
AATTTATTTTAAAAGGTCGAATTGATAATGTAATTAATTCTGGTGGTGTAAAAATTTTCCCTGAAGAAATAGAAGAGAAGTTAGCGAAATATATTTCTGCTCGATTTTTTATTGCGAGTAAACCTGATGAAAAATTTGGAGAAAAAGTAATCTTAGTTATAGAAGGAGAGCCTTTTAAAGTTGATAATACTATATTTTCAGACTTATTAAAATATCAAATTCCAAAGGAAATAGTATTTATAGATGAGTTTGTAGAAACAGAAACGAATAAAATCAACAGAAAGAAAACCCTTGAGAAAAGGGCATAAAAAAAGTGTCACACTAATAAAAAATCCTGTTTTGTAATTAAATTCTTCTTTTTGCAGATTTTTTTCCAGTATGACACTAAATAATTACTTTATAACTAATTAATAGTTTAAGTTGTTTTCGAAAAGAGAAGTAAATGTATTAATTAATTATTAAATACACAAGCTTTTCGTTAATTTTTTAATGTTCCATTTTAAAACTATAATCTAATGAATGTTTTCCGCTTCCATAAAAGGAGAAAAAGACACATAATAAAAGGGCAACACTTGATTGTATGAAGTTGGAAAGATCAAACTCTCCGAAAAAATTAATTAATAAAGCGCATAAAACAATTGGCAATTGAAACCAAATTGACCATCGTGTAAAGAAGCCAAGTACAATCATAAATCCACCAATCATATGAGCCATAGCCACGTAATGAATAATCATCATTTCGCTTCCATAACCTCTAAACGAACTTAAAATTTCGCTTAAATACTGCTTGTTGGTAATAAAAGTAGCACCTTTAATAAATAAAAATACACCTAATGCAATTCTGACAAAATCTAATGGGTAAGACGTGTGTGCGTTTGCCCATTTGTTCAAATGTTTAATAGTAGTAGCCATAGATAATAAAATTAAAATTACAATCTAAGTTACTAAAAATTAATTGATTATGAATTGTTTTTTTATTTTTTTTCTACTTTAATAAAAAACTGATTGGTTTTTACTTGGATGTTTTCCAATTCAATTTTCTTATCTATTTTAGTTTCTTGTTTTGATGTAGTAGGATGTAAACGAATTGTTTTTTCGTTAATCACAATATCTACAGGCATTTTGAAATCGGTATTTACATTTTGCCATTCATAACTTAGCTTATTTCCAGTTTTAGATAAAACCAATTTCGGAATTTTTGTAGTAGTTAAATATTGATTAAAAACAGAAGTTAAATCGATACCACTTTCTTTGTTAAAATAATCAATAACTGTTTTCGTATCAATGATTTGCTTTTTATAAGTTTCTGAATAATTATATAATAATTTCCACCATTTTACATCGTCATTTATAATGTGACGAATTGTATTCAGTAGAAGTGCGCCTTTTGTATACATATCACCACTTCCTTCACGATTAACACCAAATTGCCCGATAATTGGTCGGTCATTTCTAATATTAAATCTACCTCCATTTATATATTTAATAGCTTCATCATATCCTTTTACACATTCAATAAAAACAGTTTCGGTATAGGTTGTAAATCCTTCGTGAATCCACATATCGGCAATATCTTTACTGGTAATACTGTTTCCAAACCATTCGTGACCTGTTTCGTGAATCGTAATATAATCGAAAAACATTCCAGCACCTGTTCCAGACATGTCCATTCCTAGATATCCTTTTTTATATTTATTGCCGTAAGCCACAGCACTTTGATGTTCCATACCTAAATAAGGCGTTTCCACTAATTTATAACCATCTTCATAAAATGGATATTTTCCAAATTTCGATTGGAAACAATTCATCATTGGTTTTACATCATTGTCAAAATGTTTTCGCGCAGTTTCTTCATTGTAACGCAATACATAATAATCTAAATCTAAACCTTCAAGATTGTCGTGAATGTGAACATAATCGGCAATATTTACGGTAATGTCATAATTATTAATTGGATTTTTTACTTCCCAATCCCAACGTGTGTAACCATCTTTTAAATCGGTTGAACCTAAAAACCTTCCGTTAGAAACATTCATTAAACCGTTTGGCACAGCTACTTTCATACTTGCACCATTATCTGGTTCATCCGTTTGCGAATCTTTACATGGATACCATAAACTTGCTCCAGTTCCTTGAACAGCCACACCAATCCATGGATTTTCTTTTTTATCTTTGGTAAATACGAAACCGCCATCCCAAGGTGCATTTTTAGCAATTACTGGATTTCCAGAATAGTTGAATGTAATAGTTTGAGTTGTTCCTTTTTTTAATACTTCAGGAAATTCTATAAAAACTGCGCCAAAATCTCTTTTATATTCTAACTTTTTATTGTTCCAAACGATAGATTCAATTTTCATATTATCAAATAAATCGACTTGAATTATAGAAGTAGCATCATCTATTTTAAAAATGATTTCATTGTTTCCAACAATAGATTTTTCTGTAGGATTAATTTTGATATCTAAATTGTATCGCAATACATCATAACACGTGCGTTCTTCGCGTAAACCGCCTTGTAGAGAATCTTTACGAGAAATGTTTTGTGCTTCAATTTGATTGAAAGCTAAAAGAGCAAGGGAGAATAAAAGTGTTTTTTTCATTTTAAAAATATTTAAAGTATAAATCTCGTAAAAATAATTTCCAAATTAAAATTATAATTAAAAGAAAAAAAGAAAATGCTCTCGGATGTGAAAGCCATTCGTATTTATTTGGTTTGTTTTCTGATTCCATAAATAAAAATCTACTAATTAGTAGTAGATTTTTATTATTTGTTACTTGTTTATTCAGGAAGTTTATAGGATTCCCAAAAAGGTTGATTGTAACTCACTTTTTTTAGTGAATTTTGTTCTTGTTTAAATGTAATTTCTTTCGAATTTATGTCGTTAAACTTACTCCAAAATGATTTGAATTCAGTGTTAAATTGATACGTTTTATTGTTGGCATCAAAATAATTTCCAGTAATATTATCTTTTGAATAGGTTAGGTAATATAAATTGTTGGATACATTATAATTGGTTTCTTTGGTTTCGTAAGTGAATATTTTTTTAAAAAATTTATTGTTATATTCTTCTGATACTAAAAGCATTCGTTCTTCTGGAAACTCGGTAACTTCCCAATTTTCAATCAGTTTCACAATGGCATAATCATCTGTGTTAATGTATAAAGTTCCGGAATAATTACTCAAAAAACCTCTGTGTGTATAACTAAAATGATTTCTATTTGTTGAAAATTCAATAACAAATACTTCTTTATTGTTGTAAGTTCCTTTATTTAAAATTTTGAATTCGTATTTTTTCAATTTTCTTTTATTTAAAAATTGAGCATACATAATTGGATTTTGGTTTAGGTTACTGATATTCCCTAAACTTTCTGGTTTATAACCATTTATTGTATTCCAACGGACTTCTTTTAACTGAATAGTACTTCTTGTAATTCCTTGATAACCTCTATCATATTGGTTGGCAATAAAATCAACATTTACATAAGTTGTATCTTGAACTTGAACATGTAAATTCGAATATGATTCTGTATTAAATGATTTTATAGGATAATTTTTCTTTATGTTTTCAATGGTTTTCTTCAAAATTTTATATGGATAATTTTTACTATAACCAGCAATAGCTACTTCTTCAATAAGAATGTCTTTTGTATTTTTTGGTGTTTTTATGTCAATGGATTCGTCTAGTTTTTGGTTAGAAATTGATGGAATATCAACAATAATTTCATTTTCACTAGTTTCAATTGATGTAGATTGTTTTGCAGAATTGAAAAATAAATAACCATCGTGTAACAAATCCAATCGAGCAGGAATAAAAGTAACAGGACTAAAAAAACGATTTAACATAGTTTGTTTCATTTCTTTTTGATTGGAAGAAATAAACAAATGAGGAGTGTTTTTACTTTTTAAGTAAGCTTCAAAAGACAATTTGTCTACTGGAGTTTTTTCCCATTTTCCTTGTAAATAAATAGAATCTCTTGCTGTGATTGCTGCCAAACTATACGATTTTTCTCTCAATGCTGTTTTAATATAAGAACCCATTGGAACGAATTTTTCTATAATTGGTGCTTTAATAGATGACATATCATTAGCAAAATGTTGATTGGCACCCCAACAAATTATTTTCTCCTTCGGATGTGTTTTGATGTAAGCTAATAAATTATCCGCCATTTGCTTATCGCGAAGATTGTCTTCTAAAGTGGTATTGAATGTACTTAAAACTCTTATTTTTTTGTAATTTTGTTCACCTAACGATAATAAACTTTTTAAAATTTGCGTCCAATAAAAATTAGTTTCTGTTTTTGGTTTTTGTTCGATTGCTGTCAGTAATTTATGGAATGAATTTTTAAATTGAGCATAAGTAATATCACCTTCGTCAAAAACTCCTGAATTAAAAATAGATTCAAAAAGTAATTCTAAATCTTCTTTATTTAAGTCTAAAGTCAGTTGATTTTGTTTGCAATAGTCGAATAAATCAGTAAATAGTTCTTTTTCGCCATATGTTCCTGTTATCTGAATATCGAAACCAAATAATTTTAAGTTGTTTTTATTTTGATTGTAAAAATCAATAAAACTTTGAAATTCGTTTTTTTTTGCCCAAATTGGAAACAAGGAATTTTCTAAAGCAATTTTTGTATTTTCATTGTTGTTGATACTTTTTTGTGCTTTCCAAACATCATAAACTCCCGATTCAAAAGCGATGGTATTGTAGCCTAACTCTTGATGTAAATATTTTACAATTTTAGTTTTCATTTCGAAAACATTTCCATCAAAATGGCTAATTTCACCAAGCATGACAACTTGCGCATTTTTTAATTCTTCTTTTAGAAAAGAAAAATCTTGAACACTAACATTTTCCTGTAAATTAATGACTTTCGGATTGAAATTTTGAGCTGAAATACTCAAAAAACAAAATATATTTAAAAGTAAGAATAGTTTTTTCATGTATAAACAACGTAGGAAATTTACTAATATTGTGTTTTTTTCAAATATTATTCAAAAAAAAATCTACTAGTAATTAGTAGATTTTTTGTGGTTTTATGATAATTATTTATAGTTCAACATTATACCTGAATCACTCCTAAATTGAATTTTTTCTCAATAGGTGAGTGGTTCGCTGCTTCAATTCCCATTGAAATCCAAGTTCTGGTATCTAATGGATCAATGATGGCGTCTGTCCATAAACGAGAAGCCGCGTAATATGGTGAAACTTGTGCATCATATTTTGCTTTTATCTTATCGAATAATTCTTTTTCTTTGGCTTCATCAACTACTTCTCCTTTGTTTTTTAAAGAAGCAGCTTCAATTTGTGCTAATACTTTTGCAGCTTGCGTTCCACCCATAACGGCTAATTCTGCACTTGGCCAAGCAAAAATTAATCTTGGGTCGTATGCTTTTCCACACATGGCATAATTTCCAGCGCCGTATGAATTTCCTACGACAACAGTAAATTTAGGCACAACTGAATTCGAAACCGCATTTACCATTTTAGCTCCATCTTTAATGATGCCACCATGTTCGGATTTACTTCCTACCATAAACCCAGTAACGTCTTGTAAAAACACTAATGGAATTTTCTTTTGGTTACAATTCGCAATAAATCGAGTCGCTTTATCTGCGCTTTCAGAATAAATTACACCACCAAACTGAATTTCTCCTTTTTTAGTTTTTGAAACCAAACGTTGATTCGCTACAATTCCTACAGCCCAACCATCAATTCTGGCATAACCTGTGATAATAGTTTGTCCGTAACCTGCTTTGTATTCATCAAATTCTGAATTATCTACCAAGCGTTTGATAATTTCATTCATATCATATTGATCGGTACGTAATTTTGGTAAAATTCCGTAAATATCTTTTGGTTCTAATGCTGGTTTTACTGGCGTTTCTCTGTTGTAACCAGCTTTATCATAATCACCAATTTTAGAAACAATACTTTTAATTCTGTCTAAAGCTGCAGCATCATCTTTTGCTTTAAAATCAGTCACTCCTGAAATTTCACAATGTGTTGTTGCTCCACCAAGTGTTTCATTATCAATAGTTTCTCCAATTGCAGCTTTTACTAAATAACTTCCTGCTAAGAAAATACTTCCCGTTTTATCTACTATTAAAGCTTCGTCACTCATAATTGGTAAATACGCTCCACCAGCCACACAACTTCCCATTACAGCAGCAATTTGAGTAATTCCCATACTGCTCATGATAGCATTATTACGGAAAATGCGTCCGAAATGTTCTTTATCTGGGAAAATTTCATCTTGCATTGGTAAATACACTCCAGCAGAATCTACCAAATATATAATTGGTAAACGGTTTTCCATGGCAATTTCTTGCGCTCTAAGGTTTTTCTTTGCTGTAATTGGAAACCAAGCACCCGCTTTTACAGTCGCATCATTGGCCACAACAATACATTGTTTTCCTTTGATGTAACCCATTTTTACAACGACACCTCCAGATGGACAACCGCCGTGTTCTTCGTACATTCCATCTCCAACAAAACCACCAATTTCAATAGCATTAGCTTTGTCATCTAATAAATAATCAATACGCTCACGAGCTGTCATTTTGCCTTCTGCGTGTAATTTATCAATACGTTTTTGTCCGCCACCTAATTTTACTTTCGCAAATTTTTGTAGCATATCTGAAACTAATAATTTGTTATGATCTTCGTTTTTGTTGAAATTAATGTCCATGTTGTTATAAGTCTAATTCAAAGGTTTGTCTAAATAATTCTATTGCAGGATTTAACTCCTTAAAGTGTTTGTATTTTTCTTCGTTGGTATAAATTACTTTTGGTTTATACGTTTCTATAACCGTAATTTTTATTTTGATATCGTAATTGCGTAAATTCGTTTTTAAGTAACTTATTAAATCGGAATTGGTGTTTTCAAAGTCTTCTTTAGAACCTTGGTTTGGGAATTCTAACAAAATATTCGTTCCCATTAAAACGGGTTTACTCAATCTCATATAGCTACAAAACAGCTTTTTACCTTTTGCTTCTAAGATTTCGATGTAATCGTTCCAGTGTTTTATGGCATCTTCTTGTGTGAATGGATCTGCTAAATGTTCACCAACTGCCACATTATCTGTTTTAGCTTGATTGGAAACATCTGCTTTTTGCTTTAAACCTTTTATGGATAAAGAAGAAACTCTTTTGCTAGTATCAATAGTTGGAGTAAATTTTTGCTGAATTTGTTCGATTTTCTCCTCAACTTTTTCTTCAACTTTTCGAATGATTTCTATAGGTGCAGTTTGTACTTCAGGTTTTGAAATAGTTTCTGGTTGAATTGTAGTTGTTGAATACTGAGTTTCTTTTCCTTTTTGAAAGAAATTAGATGGAATTATAAAGTATTTAGCTTTTTTTTTTCGGCATCATGTGTTAATGATGCCAATTGCATTAAAGTTAATTCAACAAAAAGTCGTTGATTCTGACTGACTTTATATTTTAAATCACAATCGTTTGCAATAGAAATTCCTGCCAATAAAAACTCTTGAGAAGCTTTTTGTGCTTGGATAGCGAATTGTTGTTGGGTTTGTTCGCTGACTTCAAGTAATTTAAGTGTTACTGGATTTTTACAAACCAATAAATCTCTGAAATGTGAAGCTAAACCAGCAATAAAATGATGACCATCAAATCCTTTTGCTAAAATATCATTATAAGTTAGAAGTAATTCTGGGATGTTATTTTCCAAAATTAAATCGGTTACCTTAATATAGTAATCGTAATCTAAAACGTTTAAGTTTTCGGCAACAGCCTGACGTGTTAAATTATTTCCACAATACGAAACCACTCTGTCAAAAATTGATAAAGCATCACGCATCGCACCATCAGCTTTTTGAGAGATAATACGTAAAGCTTCTTCTTCAAACTGCACATTTTGATTTTGCGCAATTCCCATTAAATAGTCTTTCGTGTCGTTAATTGTAATTCGTTTAAAATCGAATATTTGACAACGAGACAAAATGGTAGGAAGAATTTTGTGCTTTTCAGTTGTTGCTAAAATGAAAATAGCATGTTTTGGTGGTTCTTCTAAAGTTTTCAAAAACGCATTAAATGCAGAAGTTGAAAGCATGTGAACCTCGTCAATAATATAAACTTTATATTTTCCTGTTTGTGGTGGGATTCGAACCTGGTCGATAATACTTCTAATATCATCTACACCATTATTTGAAGCGGCATCTAATTCGAAAACATTGAAAGAAAAATCTTCATTTGGGTCGTCATAACCTTCTTGATTAATTTTTCGAGCTAAA
>JAUMDQ010000288.1:7423-9266 GCA_032121715.1 Flavobacterium sp. | reverse complement strand
ATAAATGCTATTCCCGTATAAATCAGTTACTTCATAATCAAAACTTACTACATCACCTTTTACAGGAAATACATTTTCGGTACTTTTCGTTTTATAAGCATACCAAAATCCTTTTTCAGAAATGTTATATATATGCGCGGTATCTTTTTTGATGATTTTTGCGATAGCTTCTTTTTCTTGTGCATTCATTTTTTTATTTCTATCAATCGATTCTTTCATGAAAGAACCTGATGAATGTGAAATAGGTTTACGAGCTTGTTGTTCAGAACACGAGGTTAAGAACGCAGCAATAGCAACAAGCAATAGGTTTTTAAATTGTTTCATTTTTGAAAAATTTATTTTTTTTCGATTGCTAAAATAGCAATAAATTTAGTTATAGTATCTTCTAAACTGTCAAAAGATTTTCCTCCAGCTGCATTTTTATGTCCGCCACCATTAAAATGATTTCTTGCAAATTGATTTACATCGAAACTTCCTTGTGAACGGAAAGAAATTTTCACCATATTTTCTTCTTTTACTTCCGTAAAGAAAGCTGTAAAATCAATGTTTTTAATCGTTAATCCGTAATTAACAATTCCTTCTGTATCGCCTTTTTTTACATTTAATGCGTTTTGTTCTTCTTGCGAAAGTGTAATATAACTTGTTTTGTATTCTGGTAAAACTTTTAAATTAGATAATGCTTTTCCTAAAATTTGTAATTTGTTATAATCGCCGTTGTCATATAAATTGACATGAATTTGCGAATTATTGACACCTTTATCCAATAAATCGGCTACAATTCTGTGTAGATTTCCAGTGGTTCTTGGAAAACGGAAGCTACCTGAATCTGTAGCAATTCCAGTATATAAGCATGTGGCAGCATCTAAATTGATGTATTGGCCGATATTTAATTGTTGTGCTAAATCATATACCATTTGGCAAGTTGAACTGTATTCAATATCTGAAAACATGTATTTAGCATATCCATCAGGTTTTTCGTGATGATCAATCATTACGAAAGTGGCTTCTAATGTTTTTAAAACACTTTCCATTTGTTCTCCAGCACGATGAAAAGCGTTGAAATCTAATGTGAAAATTAGTTCTGCTTCTTTTAGTTTTTTGATGGCTTCGCCAACATTTGAACCTTCATAAACTAAAGTTGCTTCTTTTGTACCTGGAATCCATTGTAAATAATCTGGAATTTCATTCGGGACAACCACTGTAATATTGTGGTTTAATTGTTTTAAAATATGATATAAACCTAAAGTGGAACCCATCGCATCACCATCTACATTTCGATGTGGAATAATCGCGATTTTTTTTGGACTCGTTAAAAGTTGTTGTAACTCTGTAATTTGAGTTTCGTTTAAATGTGTCATTAATTGAATAGTTTAAAACCTATAATAACAGCCAAAAATCCTACAAATAGGGATGCTAACGTATAAATTATGGCTAAGTTATAATTTTGATTTTGAATGAATTGTATGTTTTCTAAACTAAAGGTTGAAAAAGTAGTAAATCCTCCACAAAATCCTGTTATTAGTAAAAGTTTCAATGTTTCGTTTTGTAAATTGTTTTTCTGGATATAACCAAAAAGCAAGCCAATAATTAAACAGCCTATACTATTTGCGATAAATGTTGCCCAAGGAAAGCTTAAAGTATTATTTTTAGTAAAAAAATAACTCAACAAGTATCTAGCTATACTGCCAAATCCGCCACCAAGTAACACTAAAAATAGGTTTTTTATCATCGTTTTAAACTAAAATGTCCTTTTATAATTTTACCGTTTGAAACTTCTATAACAAACCAATAATCTGTTGAAGGAAGCTTTTGATTATCGAAAGTGCCGTCCCAACTGGTGTTG
>JAUMDQ010000288.1:0-7413 GCA_032121715.1 Flavobacterium sp. | reverse complement strand
ACTTGTTTTATCAGTTTTCCAAATCTATCAAAAATATAAATTTTACTATTTTCTAGACCTTTTTTCTCTAAGTTTTTAATTCTCCAAGTATCATTATAGTTGTCGCCGTTTGGTGTAAAAAACTTCGGATAACTTAAAGCATAAAAGGTTTCAAAAACTACTCCGCAATTGTTTTTATCATTCACATAAATCGTATATTCTCCAGAATCTAATAAATTGAAAACTGGACTATTTTGAAAGGTAATTCCGTCTAAGGAATATTCGTAATTTCCATTTCCTGTCACAGAAATTGTGGCTATTAAATCTTCATTAAAATCGTTGACGTCAATGTTTGTAATGGTCGCTACTTCCGAATTGACTACGGTAAATGTTTTTGTTTTTGTACAACCATCCGCGTTGGTAATTGTTACGGTATAAGTTCCAGCATCAGAAACCGTAATTGTTTGAGATGTCTGTATAGGAGAAGTATTCCAACTGTAACTTGTATATCCTCCTGGGGCACTTATGTTTGTTGGTGTATTGTTACAAATTCCGATAGTTTCATCCGTGATAATTTCAGAAAAAGTGTTTACGTTTAGGGTAATTGGAATATTTCCGTAGCAATTTGAAATATTTGTAATTCGTGCATAAATAATTTGCTCAAAAGGTGTTGTATTGGTATAACTTGAAGGCAATGGAGTAGTAGAAGTTGTAGAATCAAATAATCCAATTGTAAAGCCCGTTGGTAAACTACTAAATATTTGAGTTTGAATTGTTGCTAAATCAAATGCGGCTAAACCATCCATGTTTGTATCACAAATTTCAAATTCATCATCAAGAACTACTAAATTTGGTGCATATTCAATTATAATTGAACCTGTTAAAGTACAAGAGGCATTGATATCAATTTCTACTTCATACGTTCCTGTGGTTGTTACATTGAAAGTTGGACTATTTGTTCCTACTGGATTTCCATCTTGAAACCATTGGTAATTTGTTGCACCAGCTTGAGTGGCGTTTAAGATTAAATTATCTCCATTACATAAAGGATTTCCAGTGGTAATTAATCTATCAGTTCCTAAATCTTTTTCTGAGATAAAACTTCCTGCTCTTAAGAAAATACCTGAATCGAAACGTGCATTTCCTTCATCAGCGATGACTAATTTGATATGATATAAAGTTCCGGGTGTTACGACAGATTGTGCAGTTAAAATTTTAGTTTGTCCGTCATAAGTTGTTGGGTATGAGCCTGTATTGAAAGCGTCAAAAAACGTTTCATTGGCTGGTGGACAAATAGTTCCGGTTCCGCGAACTGTGTTGACACGTACAGGTGTTGATGTTCCAGGAATTAAAGCTAAATTTTGGTAAGTGGATGCAGACGCTTCTTTCAATAAAAAAGCAAAACCATCTGTAAAATTACATTGTCCAGAAGAAGGATTTAGTAAATATTGTTCTGAAGAAAAGATATATTCAAAGCTAATGTTATTGGCATTCGGCACGAAATCGAATTCTAAAACGGATGCATTAAACGTATTAGATAAGCCTAATGCAAGATTTAAATCGGTATCGCCTGTCCAACCAATTCCTGTTCCGTCATCTGAAAAATTAGAGTTGGGTCCAACTGCTGAATTTAATTTTCCTGTGGAAAGAATTATTCCTTCTGAAAAAGGAAAAGCCGAACCGTTAGAGTTGAAATACCCATAACTTAATTCTCCTGTGCCAAAATTTCCGCCACTTGCAGAAAAGTTAGAGACCGAAACACAACCACTATTAACTAGAATGTTTTCAATTAATTGTTGAGGGGTAAAAGTTTCATTTACAGTTATATTTTGTGAAAAACTAACTGTAAATGAAAAACTAAAAAGTATAAATAGTATTTTTTTCATAGCACCTGCAAAGATACTATAAATCTCGTTTTTTAAGAATGTAAAATGATAAAAATAAGAATAAAGTTGTCCAGAAAAGAACAATAACAACATTAATAGGTTGCACATCGTAATTATTTTCAAATGTAGCACCAACAGTTGTTGATACTGATTTAACAAAACTTAATCTTGTAAAAGGTTCAACAATTAAGTTTGACATAGATTCTAAAGGTAGTGCATCTTTCACCCAATCAATTACAACGGTGTCTTTGTCGCCCTGTTTGTATCCTAAAATCTTGTATTTTAGAATGGCATGACCAACATTTTCACCCATAAACCAAACGAAGATGAATCCTAAAGTAAATGCGGAGCGTTTGATTAACAAAGCTAAAAACAAACAGAATGAGAAGAAAGCTACATGTTTTAAAAAGTAAGCAAAAAGATATTCTAAGTCTGAGAAAATAATATCAGGTTCTGTGAATGAAGAGAATTTTAAACCTAGAATTAAACTAATAATAAAGACTAAAATGGTTGAAACAATAGAAAATAGAATGATTGTATAAATTTTTGATAACAAAAATTCTTTTTTAGACATTCCGTCAATTAAGTTCTGCTTTAACGTTCCATAACTGTATTCGTTGGCAATCATGGAAACAATTATGACGGCTAAAAATATTTTTAACCAAGAAGCTGCATAAGTTGTAAAGTGCCAGATGTATGGAAAGTTGAAGAAACCACTTTCAGCAGCTCTAACTTTGAATGGCCCAAATTCGAATTCGATAAGTGCAACTGTGGCTAATAAGGTTAATGATAAAAAGTAAATAATAGTTAAAACTTTACTTGATCTGTTTTGCCAAATTTTTTGTAATTCTATAGAGAGTAATCGTATCATTTTAATGGTTTGAAAGGTGATGAATAAAAGGTAAAAGGTTTTGAAATTAATGTTTTGTTAATTCTAAAAATTGTTCTTCTAAACTATGTTTACGTTTTACCAAATGAGTTAGTGTGATGTTTTGTTTGAATAAATACGAATTTAATTCGGCTGGTTCTAAATTATCATTTAAGTACACTAATAATTTATTTTCCTCTTTCTCTATTTTTTCAATTTGAGAAAAGTGTTGTAAAGCCGATTGCAATTGGTCTAAATTTTCCGATTCTAATTCGAAGAAACCTTCGTTCGCTGTAATTCCATCAACGGTTCCTTGGTATAAAGTAACGCCGTTTCTAATTACAATTACGTGCGAACATACTTTTTCTACTTCATCTAATAAGTGAGAAGCTAAAAGAATGGTTGTTCCTTGATTGGCAATAATTCGGATTAAATCTCTAATTTGTCTGATTCCTTGTGGATCTAAACCATTGGTTGGTTCATCTAAAATTAGAATTTCTGGATCGTTCAGTAGGGCAGAAGCAATGGCTAAACGTTGTTTCATACCTAAAGAAAATGTTTTGAATTTGCTGTCTTTTCTTTCTAAAAGTCCAACTAATTCTAATTTTTCAAAAACTTTAGTGTACGGAATATTTTTAATTTTGCAGACCAATTTCAAATTGTCTTCTGCGGTCATATAGGGATAAAAGTTTGGTCGCTCAATAATGGCACCTACTTTTTTTAAAGCATCGTGAGTAGAATATTTTCCATCAAACCATTCGAATTCTCCTGAAGTTCTGTTAACAACATTCAAAACAATTCCTAAAGTGGTAGATTTTCCAGAACCGTTAGGTCCTAAAATTCCGTAAACATTTCCTTTTTTAATTTCAACTGAAACGTTGTTTACCGCATGAACTTTGCGGTATTTTTTATGCAGATTGGTGATTTTTAATATAGTTTCCAATAGGTTTTCGTGTTAAATTCAATAGTAAGACGAAAGTTTTGGAAACTTGTTACAATAAGAAATTAATAAAAAAAAGCCAAGATAAATTTTATCTTGGCTTCTCTTTATTTTTTTATTGAAATTAATTGTGTGTAATGCTGAAACTACCGTTTGAGATAGTAACCGTATGCACACCATTATTTGCCGTGTAGTTAAAAGTACCTGTAACTGTATTTCCAGTGTGAGAAGATATAGTTAAACTACCGCCAGTTACTGCGTATTCAGGTTCTGAATCTGAATTACCTAAACCTGCAGAATACGTTCCAGAATCTGTTAATGTATAAGTTCCTGCTGCAATATCTTTAGGGAAATTTAAATTGTAAATTCCGAAATCGCTAGTTAATGTTGTGTTATTTCCAAAAACAGAAATAGAATTATTAGTATTTGATTGTGTAATCGTTACAAATTTTCCATCTTCATTTGAGGCATCCATAGTAAATATTGATCCAGTATTTCTTTTTAACGACATAGTTCCATTACTATAAAAATCTGTTGAATATATAGTGATATCAGTAAAAGCTCCATTAGTAATATTTAAAGCCACGTCACTATCATCATATAATTGTGCAGAAAAAGTACCAGACATTTTTCCAGCAGCAATATTTAAAGCTGTAATGTTTATTGTGAAAGAACCACTTAGATGTTGAGAAGTATAAAATCCAGTATGAGTTTCATTGACATAAGCAGCTAAACCTTCAGCAAATTCTCCAGAAAAAGTTTGACTACCAATGCTTAATTCTGTAATTGGAACACTAATTGTTAAAGTGCTAAAGTTTGGTGCAGTACCTACAATTTGTAATGCTTTTACTTCGTCTCCTCCCATACTATTGTCGACAACACTAGCAATTGCAGCTCCAGGAATTGAATTCCAAGCCACACCATTAACTGTCGCTGTCATTGATCCTGAAGGAGTCTCAGGCTCTGTAGTAGTAGTACCGTCACTACAAGAAAATAACACAAATAATGTACTTAAAAAAGCACCATAGATTAATTTTTTCATTTTTAAAATTTAAAAGTTTTTGTAAAAATATAATAAAAACCTTACTTATTGTAAAAATGCAAATAATTTAGAATCAGTAAACTTAGATTGTTTTTTAGTTACAAAACTTTGTTTTATTTTTTCGGATGTATTCTACTATTAGATTGACTACATCTTCCTCTTCTTCGGTAAAGAAAATTTCATCTAAATCTTCCCAACCTGAAATGATTTTCTCGTCCATTTTTTCAATTACTTTTTTTCTGTCTTCTGTATTTGTAGTGTATTTTACAGTAAATAATTGAAAAGCTTTGGTTAATAATGTTGCGGTTTTAGTCGCATTAATATCTTTATAGGCTTGAATAATTTCAGCAGCAAAATCGCCACTTTCGTTATCGAAAAAGTAATGTAAACCACCTTCGTTCATGGCTGCTTCAAAAATATCAACGTAAACGAAAGTTAATTCGGCTTTGTTTAAATCCGTTTTTTCTTTTTTATCCCAAATATGAGTCCCAACGGCTTCAATGATGGCAATGTCGTCTTCTGATTTTAATATAGTTTCAATGTTTTGCATGATATTGGTTTTATTTTGGGCAAAAGTAATAAATTGTGATTGGTATAATGTGAATTATTTATTTAATGTTTCCAAAACCCATTTTAAACAAACTTCGGAATCCATAATTGACCAGGAATGTGGATTTTTTGTACCATCCAATCTAATTCCTTTTCCTTGACTAACAATTACTTTTGCATTTTCATTTCCCATTATTTTTAATTGATTTCCCATTGAAATAATATCTATACCATTCCAATCGTGCAAATCGCGATGTCTTTTATTAATTAGCCAATCGGTGTCTAAATCAGTAAACATTAAAAGCGGCATATCTTTTAAATATTTTGCATTTCCGCCGTCTTTTGCATGGTATGAATAAATGGAATTCTCAATATATTTTTCAGGGAATTTATCTGGAGAACCACCATAAATACTATCGCAATTATTTTTAATCCATTTTGCTTCTTCAACGGCAGGCTGCGAAATATTTCTTTCTATTTCTCTTTCACAATATTTATAAAATCTTGCCCAATCTAAAGGCGCATCTAATGCAAAAACTCCTTTAGGAAGTAAGAAATGTTTTTCAGGATTTTTAGTTGCTCTTTCTGCGTAAGTTAATGAAATCATCGCACCGCTAGAAAGTCCTCCAATAATAAATTTGTCTTTTGATACTTTGTGAGTTTGTACAATTTCATTAAAAATTTGATCTAACATTTTGAATTCGGCCTCTCGATTATCAGTTCCCCAATTTATTGATGGAACAACAACCAAAATTCCTTTTCTAACTGCAATTTTTTGAAGTGATATTTGTTTTAATGTGTTTTCTACAACTTCACCACCTGATGGTAAAATTACTAAAACACCTGTTATCTTTTTTTTAGGAGCAAACTTTAAATAAAAAAGTTCTGTAGAATCTTCATCATTTATATATAGCCCAGAAGTGTCGGTTTTAGAAATTAAAATTTTTGAGGCATTTTGTGTTTTACAAGACAAAAGAGTAAAAAGTACCGCAATCAGTAGTATGTTTTTCATTTAGTTATTTAAAATTTAAACGCGTAGCGAACCACGAAATCCTCTAACGGCATAGTAAGAATCTGCGCCATTATGGTATAAAAATACTGTATTATAACGGAAATCACAAAAAAGAGCACCGCCTAATTTTCTGATTTTTTCTGGTGTGGCAATCCAACTTGAAGATTTGGTGTCAAAATTCCCTAGTTGTTGTAAGTCGCGGTATTGGGCTTCGGTTAATAATTCGATTCCCATTTCAGTTGCCATGTTGATGGCGCTGTTTTTGGGTTTGTGTTCTTTTCTTTTTTCTAAAGCTTCGTGGTCGTAGCAAATGCTTCTTCTTTCTTTTGGAGTTTCAGCGGAACAATCGACGAAAATATATTCTTGGGTTGCCTCATCGAAACCTATTACATCGGGTTCGCCGCCTGTTTTTTCCATTTGTAGTAACGACCACATTTTTTGTGGATTACTTTCTAGTTTTGTTTGCACTTTTGACCATTCGATACCTAAATGACGGTTGGTGTTTTTCTCAAAACGTGTTTTTAGAATGTCTAATACTGTTGTGATTTCTTCTGGTGATATATTTTTTGTTGCCATGATACGTTTAGATTTTTATGCTCTTAAAATCTTTTCCATTTTTCTGCCTTTGGCTAATTCGTCTACGAGTTTATCTAAATAACGCATTTTTCGCACGACTTCATCTTCAATTTCTTCTACGCGATATCCGCAAATGACACCAGTAATTTTGTTGGCGTTTGGATTTAGTTGTGGTGCTTGCGCGAAAAAGGTTTCGAAGTTATTTTTCAAATCAATTTGTTGTTGTAAGGTTTGTGGGTTGTAACCTGTTAGCCAAAAAATGACTTCGTCTAACTCGGCTTTGGTGCGTCCTTTTTTCTCTACTTTTTGAATATATAAAGGGTAAACGCTTGAAAAGAGCAGTTTGTATATTCGAGTTTTGTCCATAGTAGTAAGATGCTTTAATGTGGATTAGAACAAATTTACAGATTAATTTTTAAAACTATTTGCAGTAAGGAGTTTTCTTCGTGCGGTTAGGAGTTTTCTTCGTGCGGTTAGCAGTTTTCTTCTTACGGTTAAGAGTTTTCTTCGAGCAGTTAGGAGTTTTCCTCGTGCAGTTAGGAGTTTTCTTCGAGCAGTTAG
>JAUMDQ010000287.1:0-19323 GCA_032121715.1 Flavobacterium sp. | reverse complement strand
AAACCGTAAACACGTTATTGGATTTAATTAAAGAATTATATCCGTTACGCACTTGTAATTTCGATTTGTCGTTAACTAATATTCGTGCTGGAAAATATAAAGTCTGTTTAGAATATCACATTGGGAATTGTAAAGGTGGTTGCGAAGGTTTGGAAACTCAAGAACATTATCAAACTCAAATTACGGCTATTCGAGAAATTTTGAAAGGTAATTTTAAAGAAAGTTTAAAAGATTTCAAAAATCACATGCAAGTTTTAGCTTCCGAAATGAAGTTTGAAGAAGCGCAAAAAATCAAAGATAAAATTGAAGTTTTAGAAAATTATCAGGCGAAATCGACGATTTTAAATCCGAAAATTACCAATATTGATGTGTTTTCAATTATTTCAGATGAAACGATGGCGTATGTGAATTTTTTACAGATTTCTCACGGGGCGATTATTCGTTCGCACACACTTGAATTAAAGAAAAAATTAGACGAAACCGATCAAGAATTATTAGAATTAGCTGTTGTTGAAATTCGAGAACGTTTCTTTTTAACATCTCGTGAAATTATCGTACCTTTTGAGATAGATTTAGGTGAAAACATAAAAGTGACTGTTCCAAAATTAGGCGACAAAAAAGAAATTTTAAATCTATCGGAACGTAACGCCAAATATTACCGATTAGACCAACTGAAACAAATAAAAATTGTAGATCCAGACCGTCACACTAATAGAATTATGGCGCAAATGCAAAAAGATTTACGACTTTCAGTAGAACCGCGACATATAGAATGTTTTGATAATTCGAACATTCAAGGAACCAATCCGGTTTCGGCTTGTGTGGTTTTTAAAGATGGGAAAGCGAGTAAAAAAGATTATCGCCATTTTAATATCAAAACGGTTGAAGGTCCGAATGATTTTGCATCGATGGAAGAAGTTGTTTACAGACGATACAAAAGATTACTCGACGAAAAGGAATCGTTGCCGCAATTGATTATTATTGACGGTGGAAAAGGACAATTGTCTTCTGCTTTAAAAAGTTTGGAAGATCTAGGTTTACGAGGAAAAATCGCCATTATTGGAATTGCCAAACGTTTGGAAGAACTATTTTACCCAGATGATCCGATTCCATTATATTTAGATAAGAAAAGTGAAACGCTGAAAATTATTCAGCAATTACGAAATGAAGCACACCGATTTGGCATCACACATCACAGAGATAAAAGAAGTAAAGCGGCTTTAAATTCTTCTGTAGAAAGTATCCCTGGAATTGGTGAAAAAACAATGGTTGCATTAATTTCTCACTTCAAAAGTGTTAAAAGATTAAAAGAAGCAACAGAAAAAGAAATTTCTGACATAATTGGACTTTCAAAAGCGAAAAAAATTACCGACTTTTACAAAAAAGAATAACACATGTTTAAGAGCCAAGTAAAAAGTAAAAAGAGTCAAGTGAATCACTTTTGTGGTAAATTTTCTTATTTGATACTTTTTACTTGTTTCTTTTTACTTGGCTCTTTTTCTTCAAACGCGCAAGACACCATAAAAAAACCAAAAATTGGATTAGTGCTTTCCGGTGGTGGCGCCAAAGGTTTGGCACATATTGGTGTGTTAAAAGTTATTGATTCTTTAGGCATAAAAATCGATTACATTGGCGGAACCAGTATGGGTGCAATTGTTGGTGGTATGTATGCTTCTGGATATACGGGAAAACAATTGGATTCTATTTTCAAAACGCTAACTATTGATGATTTAGTTCAAGATAATATCCCCAGAAAATCTAAAATTCTTATCAATAAAAGAAATGACGATATTTATGCGTTAGTGCTACCTTTTAAAAAACTAAAATTAGAAACGCCTAATGCACTTTCAAAAGGGTTGTATAATTTTAATTTTTTGTCTAAAATTAGTTATCATGTAAGAAATACTCGCGACTTTAAAAAACTGCCTATTCCGTTTTTCTGCATGGCAACTGATATTGAAACTGGACAACAAGTAGTTTTAGATAGCGGTATTTTTCCGCAAGCTTTAGTGGCAAGTAGTTCTATTCCAAGTATTTTTTACCCGATTGAAATTAACGGAAGATTACTAATTGACGGCGGTGTGACCAATAATTATCCTGTTGAAAGACTGCGAGAATTAGGGGTAGATTTTGTAATTGGTGTAGATGTACAAGAAGAGCTAAAAACCCGAAAAGACTTACAGGGTATTACCACTATTTTTGGTCAAATTTCAAATTTCAATACACAAGGTCAAATGGAAAGTAAGCGAAAACTTACTGATATTTACATTAAACCCAACATAAAAGGTTTTAGTGTTTTATCTTTTGAAAATGGTAAAAAAATTATTGAAAATGGAGAAAATGAAGCCAGAAAATTTTTAAAAGAATTGGCTGTTTTTCAAAACAAAGACTACAAAAAACCAGAATTAACACCTGTTAAAGATTCTATTTATATTGGGAATATTGGCTTCACAGAACTAAAAAACTACACTAGAGCTTATGTTTTAGGGAAATTGCGTTTTAAACCTAATACTAAAATTAGTTTTCAAGATTTTCAAAATGGCATTCAAAATCTGAATAACACGCAAAACTTTAGTTCGGTAAAATATCAATTTAATGATAAAGATATTTTTATCGCTTTAAGGGAAAATAGAGTCAATACTTTTTTAAAATTTGCCTTACATTATGACGAATTATACAAAAGCGGTGCTTTAATTAACATCACTCATAAAAAATTATTTTCTAAAAATGATATGGTTTCTTTGGATGTAATTTTAGGAGATAATTTCAGATACGATTTCAACTATTTAATAGATAATGGCTTTTATTTTAGCTTTGGCGTTTCTTCAAGTTTGAATAAATTTAACAAAAATGCGAATAGTGCCTTCGGACTTCAAAATTATTTAAACAACAATTTCGGAAAAATAAATTTAGATTATTCAAGCTTGAACAATAAAGTTTTCCTTCAAACTGTTTTCTTAAGAAAATATAATATTGGCGGTGGATTAGAATTTCAACATCTAAATTTAAAATCTGATAATTTATTAGACGTTGATAAAACCATTGAAAATAGTAATTATTTATCCTTCTTTGGTTATTTAAACCACGATACGTTTGACAATAAATTTTTTCCTAAAAAAGGCTGGTATTTTAAAAGTAATTTTAATTATTACTTTCATTCATCTGACTATACGAAACAATTCAATAAATTTTCCATTGCTAAAGCCGATATGGCAATCGCATTTACACCTATAAAAAAGATTTCGGTTATCATACAAAACGAAGGTGGATTTAAAGTTGGTTATTCTTCATTACCCTATTTCGATTTTGTTTTAGGTGGATATGGATTTAAAGATACTAATAATCTTCGCCCTTTTTATGGTTATGATTTTTTAGGCTTAAGCGGAAATTCCTATGTGAAAGCAAGCTCAGTCATTGATTACGAATTTTATAAAAAAAATCACGTGAATTTTACATATAACGCTTCTATTGTGGGAAGTTTTATATTTAATTCGACTAAAACTTGGTTAAACAAACCTTCTTTTACAGGGTTTGGATTGGGTTATGGGTTAGAAACTCTTGTTGGTCCCGTTGAAATTAAATATACTTGGTCTCCAGAAACACATTTCTCTGCTTTTTGGTTCAATTTAGGCTTCATTTTTTAATTAAATATTTTCATTTGGTTAATTAAGTGAAAATATCCTATATTTGGCGCAACAAAAAATTATTACTTTATGTCTATTTGGAGAGTTAAACCAGTATCAGCTTTTGAAGCGGATATGAAAAAAAGTGAATTAAAGCGAGTTTTAGGAAAATGGAGCTTAACAGCTATTGGTATTGGAGCTATTATTGGTGGTGGTATTTTTGTACTTACTGGAACAGGAGCTTACTATCACGCTGGACCAGCATTAGCCATTTCATTTATTATTGCAGGTATTGCTTGTGTATTCGCCGCTTTATGTTATTCTGAATTTGCTTCAATTTTACCTGTAGAAGGTTCTGCTTATGCATATGCTTACGGAACTATTGGTGAAGTTTTTGCTTGGATTATTGGTTGGGGATTAATCTTAGAATACGCCATGGGATCTATGACGGTCGCCGTTTCTTGGTCCGGATATTTTAACAAAATGCTCAAAATGTTTGGGATAAAACTACCCGATTGGCTAACAACTGACCCTGCAAGTTATACAGGTGAAGGGTTTTCAATGAATTTGCCTGCATTTTTAATTGTTCTTCTTGTAATTTCTATCTTAATTAAAGGAACTAAAAGCGCAGCTAACGCAAATAACTTCATCGTTATTTTAAAAGTTTCTGCCGTTATATTCGTAATTATCGCAGGTGCCTTCTTTATTAATATGGATAACTGGACACCTTTTATCCCTGAAGTAACTCAAATCGTTGACAAAGCTGGAACACATCAAGCGTATGGTGTTGGTGGTATTGTTTCTGGAGCTGCTGCAATTTTCTTTGCTTATGTAGGTTTCGATGCCGTTTCAACTCAAGCAGGTGAAGCAATCAATCCTAAAAAAGACGTTCCTTTCGCAATTATCGTGTCATTATTAGTATGTACTGTTCTTTATATTTTAGTTTCTTTAGTATTAACTGGAATGATGAGCTACCAAGATTTTAATCCACTAGGGAAGTATCCTGAAGCCATTAAAGCGCCAGTAGCATATGCTTTTGATATTGCTGGACAAGCTTGGGCAGGTTACATTATTACTATCGCTGCAACTATTGGTTTAATTTCAGTATTGATGGTAATGATTATGGGACAATCTAGAATCTTCTTAGGAATGTCTAAAGATGGATTAATTCCTTCTGTTTTCTCAAAAATCAACCCTATATCTGGAACACCAAAAAACAACTTAATGATTTTAGGAGGTTTTATCGCAGTTGTTGCAGCCTTCACTCCTATTAACAAATTAGCTGATATGACAAGTTTTGGTACTTTATTTGCCTTTACTATGGTTTGTATCGCGGTTTGGATTTTAAGAGTAAAACAACCAGGTTTAGAACGTACTTTTAAAGTTCCTGCTTTACCAGTAATTGCTGTTTGTGGTATTTTAATTAATACATACTTAATGATTAACTTAAGTCATGATGCGCAATTATTATCTTTAGGATGGTTAGCTATTGGAGTTTTAGTATATTTCTTATATGGGAAACGAAATTCAAAACTAAATAACAAACAAGAATAAATATTTAAAACGACTTCAAATTGAAGTCGTTTTTTTTTATAATATATTTTTCCGATATTTGTGTAATGAAATCGCTCAGTTATAAAACTTTGCGATAGCAAAATACTTAAAAATTAGCGATTCCATATTTGACCGCTAAAATAAGTTTTACAAATATGAAAAATTGGGACGGATTATTAGCGTATTTAAAATTCCTCATCAAGAGAAATCCTGAATGAGCTAAACTTCTTTTTTAAAAAATTTATGATTTAAATCTATTAAAGTCATAAGTAATATCAACTTTTAAACAAAAAAGAAAATGCCAATATATCATAAATTAGGAGAAATCCCTCGCAAACGTCATACACAATTCCGTAAACCAAACGGTGATTTGTATTATGAGCAATTGTTTGGAACAGTAGGTTTTGACGGAATGTCAACCAATATGTACCACGAGCAACGCCCAACACAAGTAAAAGAAATCAGAAAACAATATAGTGTTGCACCAAAAATTGCCAACGCCAATAACATTCAATCTTATAAATTAAGAGGTTTTGAAGTAGCACCACAAGACGATTTTTTAGAAAGCAGAAAAATTGTATTGACGAATTCAGATTGTCACATCGTATTGGCAGCGCCAAGAAAATCTACAACCGATTATTTTTACAAGAATACCGATTCAGACGAAGTAATTTTCATCCATAAAGGAACTGGAAAATTAAGAACTATGCTTGGAAATTTAACTTTCAGCTATGGCGATTATTTGGTTGTACCTCGCGGAATGATTTATAAAATTGACTTCGATACAGAAGACAATAGATTATTTATTGTAGAATCGCATCGTCCAGTTTATACACCAAAACAATACAGAAACTGGTTTGGTCAATTATTAGAACATTCCCCTTTTTGTGAACGTGATATTCGTCGTCCAGAAGAATTAGAAACGAACAATGAAAAAGGAGAGTTCATCATCAAAATCAAAAAGAAAGATGAAATTTTCGAAATGGTATATGCTTCACATCCATTTGATGTTATTGGATATGATGGATACAATTATCCGTATGCTTTTTCTATCCACGATTTCGAACCGATAACTGGTAGAATTCATTTACCACCGCCAATTCACCAAACATTTGAAACAGATGCTTTCGTAATTTGTTCCTTTGTCCCAAGATTATACGATTATCATCCCTTATCAATTCCAGCACCGTATAACCACAGTAATATTGATGCTGACGAAGTTTTATACTACGTTGATGGCGATTTTATGAGTAGAAACGATGTAAAACCAGGAAACATTTCATTACATCCTGCAGGAATTCCACACGGGCCACACCCAGGAGCAGCAGAAAGAAGTATTGGTAAAACAGAAACTTTAGAATTAGCAGTAATGGTAGACACTTTTAAACCTTTAATGGTTACAGAAGAAGCTATGAAAATTGCAGATGATACCTATTACCAATCTTGGTTAGAAGAATAATTAATTAAACACAACTTAGGTAAATTTATTACCAAAAATATATAACATTATGTCACAAGAATTAAAATCAGTCGAATACGGCTTAGAAAAAATATTTGAAGGAGCTCAAGATTTCTTACCTTTATTAGGAACAGATTATGTAGAGTTTTATGTAGGAAACGCAAAACAAGCGGCACACTTTTATAAAACGGCTTTCGGTTTCCAATCATTAGCTTATGCAGGATTAGAAACAGGAGTAAAAGACAGAGCGTCTTATGTATTAAAACAAGATAAAATTCGTTTAGTTTTAACTACAGCTTTAAATAGTGATTCACTAATTGGAGAACACGTTAAAAAACACGGTGATGGTGTAAAAGTTATTGCCCTTTGGGTAGAAGATGCTCGTAAATCTTTTGAAGAAACTACAAAACGTGGCGCAAAATCTTATTTTGAACCAGTAGTTGAAAGTGACGAAAATGGTGAAGTAGTTCGTGCAGGTATCTATGGTGCCTACGGGGAAACCGTATTTATTTTTGTGGAGCGTAAAAATTATAACGGAATCTTTTTACCGGGATACAGTGAATGGAAATCAGATTACAATCCAGAACCAGTTGGATTAAAATTCATTGACCATATGGTTGGAAATACAGGATGGAACAGAATGAATGAAGCCGTAAAATGGTTTGAAGACGTGATGGGATTTGTGAATTTCCTTTCTTTTGACGACAAACAAATTACTACAGAATATTCAGCATTGATGTCGAAAGTAATGAGCAACGGAAACGGAAGAATTAAATTTCCAATTAACGAACCAGCTAACGGAAAAAAACGCTCTCAAATTGAAGAATATTTAGATTTTTATGAAGGTGAAGGCGTACAACATATTGCAGTTGCTACAGATGATATCCTTACAACAGTTGCCGAAATGCGTGCACGTGGAATCGAATTTTTAAGCACGCCTCCACAAGCTTATTATGATGCTATTCCTGAAAGATTAAAAGATCATATGTCTAAATTTAAAGAAGACATTAATGAACTTCAAAAATTAGGAATCATGATTGATGCGGATGAAGAAGGTTATTTGTTACAAATTTTCACCAAACCAATTGAAGACAGACCAACACTTTTCTTCGAAATTATTCAAAGAATGGGTGCCAAAGGTTTTGGTGCTGGAAATTTCAAAGCACTTTTCGAATCAATTGAAAGAGAACAAGCCAAAAGAGGTACATTATAAAAACAAAAAGCAGCCGTAAAAAAGCTGCTTTTTTGATAAAACACTTTTATCCAAAGCGTTTTAGGAAGAATTAGGATAAAAAAGGATAAATTCTATCATTTTTAAATCACTAAAAACCAATTAGTTAAATATATACATTGTCAAATACTCAACAATAAGTCGTTATTTTTTTGTTTTGTTAAATTTTAACCGCTTTTTTTACATATTATTCTGTTAAAAGTGTTAAAGTTGATTTTTCTTTAAATAAAACACAAAACCTTAACATATCTTTGCAGGGCAATTGAGAGGTAGTAGACTCATATTGTATATAAGTTTTCATAATTTATAGTTTTTTGGTTGGTTAAAACATAAAAACTCAGTCATATCTTTTGACTGGGTTTTTTGTTTTTTGTAACTTTGGAACAATAATTGTATTCTTCTAAGAAAACTAATAAAAATGAAAAAGATAATTTTACTTTTTACTGTGTTTGTACTTTCAAACTCTTTTGATACTGCACAAGTCGATTCTTATACTGTAGGAGAATTTGTTAAACTAAGAATACATTACGGACTTATTAATGCTGGCTATGCAACTTTAGAAGTTAAAGATGCTGAAGTTAACGGCAAAAAAATGCACCATGTTGTAGGAAAAGGATATACAACTGGTATGACAAAAATGATGTTTAAAGTCGTAGACAATTATGAAAGCTACTTTAACAAGGAAACCAACAAACCTTATATTTTTATTAGAAACATTAACGAAGGCGGTTATACCAAAAACCAACAAGGTTACTTCAATCAAAACAACAATACTGTTTTAGTAAAAGACTATAAACACAAAACCGAAAAAACATTTAGTGTGCCTGAAAATGTACAAGATATCGTTTCGTCTTTTTACTATTTGAGAAATCATCCTAAAATTGATAAGCTAACGGTTGGCGAATCAATCTCAATTGATATGTTTTTTGATGACGAAACTACAAAATTTAAGCTTAAATTTGTTGGTAGAGAAAATATAAACTCTAAATTTGGAAAAATAAACTGTATGATCTTTAAACCATTGGTACAAGCAGGTCGTGTATTCAAGGAAGAAGAAAGTTTAACGGTTTGGATTTCAGACGATAACAACAAAATTCCAATCAGATTAAAAGCTAGTTTAGCTGTGGGTTCGATCAAAGCCGACATCGATCAATATAAAGGATTAAAACACCCTATAAATTTTAAAAAATAACTGTTTTGCAAGATAATATTAAAGAAAAAATCGAACAATTAAACGAAAAGTTTGATAAGATAAATCAAAATACAGAAACTCATTTAGAAGGATTGCTTTGGGCTAAACCAATAACTTATTGGGATTACATACAAACTGATGCACTTTTAAACTTGCAAATTCAACGTACCACTTTACCAGACGAAATGGTGTTTATCATGTACCATCAAGTTAATGAATTGTTGTTTAAAATGATTCTTTGGGAAATGGAACAAGTTTGTTATAATGAGGCTCCAAGTACCGAATTTTTCACAGAAAGACTAGGTAGAATCAGCAGATATTTTGATATGCTTACTACTTCTTTTGATATTATGAAAGACGGAATGGAGCCAGAACAATATTTAAAATTCCGAAACACATTAACTCCTGCAAGTGGTTTTCAAAGCGCACAATACAGAAAAATCGAATTTGCTTCAACAGACTTAATCAATCTAATTGATATCCGATTTAGAGCTACTTTCGACAAACAATCTTCATATTCTAATGTTTTAGAACATTTATATTGGCAAGCTGCTGGAAAAGATTATCATACGGGAGAAAAATCATATTTGTTAACAGAATTTGAGCGCAAGTATAAAAAAGAATTTTTGTGCTTTATGGAAGATTATAATGACAAAAATCTTTGGAAAAAATTCAAACAATTACCAGAAAACGATCAAAAAAATCCAGAACTAATTGCTGCTATGCGTCATTACGACAAAACGGTAAATATTACTTGGGTGATGGGACACTTTAACGCGGCTAAAAAATATATTGAAAGCGTTCCTGGAAATCATGAAGCAACTGGTGGAAGCGATTGGAAAAAATACATGTTACCTAAATACCAAAGAAGAATTTTCTTCCCAGAACTTTGGAGTGAAGAAGAATTAAAAAATTGGGGAGAATAATACAAAAAATCACAGTTTGAAATATTTACTATACGCACTATTACTACTAACATTTTCTTGTCAAGATAAAGAAGATGCCAAAAAAATTGCAGCAAAAACAGTTAAAAAAGAACCTATAATAAAAAAATACGGCTTCACTTTTAATGATTTTTCTGTGGTGGAAGACACTTTGCAATCTGGAGACACTTTTAGTACCATTTTAGAAGCGTATACCTTACCCGATAGTTTAAAAACCTTTGATGTTACAGAGAAAATCAAAGACTCCTTCGATATAAAAAACATTCGTGCAGGTAAACCTTTTATCACTTTATCAGATAAAAAAAACAAGAAAAACATAAAAGCCTTAGTTTATGTTCAGGATAAAACGAGTTATTTAGTTGTCGATTTAAGAGATTCTATTAAGGTTGAAATAAAAAAACGTCCCACCATAATTAAAAGAAGAACGATTGCTGCCGAATTAGACGGTTCCTTATCTGAAACACTTTCAAGAAATGGTGTTAGTGCATCTTTAGCAAACGAATTGGCTCAAATTTACAAATACTCTATTGACTTTTTCAAACTTAAAAAAGGCGATAAATTTGCCGTAACAATCAAAGAAAAATATTTCGAAAATGGCGAATATTTAGGTGTAGATGAAGTGGAAGCTTCGTATTTCGAATACAAAGGAAAAAAAATCTATGCTTTCCCATATAAAATTAATGAGAAACAAAAAAAACCAGAATATTTCGACGAAAAAGCATCTGGCGCGAAAAGTATGTTTTTAAAAGCGCCACTTTCTTTCTTTAAATTAACGTCAAAATTTACAGCTAGAAGATTTCATCCTGTTCAATTTACTTGGAAAGCCCACAACGGAACAGATTATGCTGCACCACACGGAACACCAATTAAAACAACCGCTTCTGGTGTAGTAGAAGCTACGGGTTACACTTCTGGAAATGGAAATTTCGTAAAAGTAAAACACAACGGAAAATACGCCACACAATACCTTCACATGTCTAAAATTTTGGTTCGCAGAGGACAATCTGTAACACAAGGACAAGTGATTGGAAAGGTGGGAAGTACTGGTTTAGCTACTGGTCCGCACGTGTGTTATCGTTTTTGGAAAAATGGTGTACAAGTTGATCCTTTGCGATTAAAATTGCCAACTTCAGAACCGATGACCAAAAAACAAAAAGAAAAATATTTAGCTCATATTGCACCACTTAAAAAAGAATTAGAAGACGTAACCGCAAAAACGTTTAAAGAATAAACTATTCGTATATGAAACTTCAAAATATCAATCCAACCGAAACGAATGCTTGGCAAAAATTAAGAACTCATTTCTCAGAAATTGAATTACAATCTATTCAAGAGTTATTTAATACTGATTCTAAAAGAGCCGAGAATTTTCACATCGAATGGAATGATTTTTATGTAGATTTTTCAAAAAACAATTGGACAAAAGAAACCCTAAATTTACTAATTGAATTAGCTAACGAAGTAGGTTTACAAGACGCTATTTCAAAATATTTTTCTGGTGAAAAAATTAATGAAACCGAAGACAGGGCTGTACTTCACACCGCTTTGCGTGCGAATGAAAACGACACCGTTCTATTTGAAGGAAAAAATGTAATTCCTGAAATATTCGCTACAAAAAACAAAATAAAAGACTTTACAAATCATATTGTTTCCGGAGAAGCGAAAGGATATTCTGGAAAACCTTTTACAGATGTAGTAAACATTGGAATTGGCGGTTCAGATTTAGGTCCAGCAATGATTGTAGAAGCACTTCAGTTTTACAAAAAAAATTTAAGCACACACTTTATTTCTAATGTTGATGGTGATCACGTTCAAGAAATTCTAAAAAAAATAAATCCAGAAACCACTTTATTTGTGATTGTTTCTAAAACATTTACCACACAAGAAACCTTAACCAATTCGGAGACGGTTAAAAAATGGTTTTTGAAATCGGCAACTGAAAAAGATATTGCTAAACATTTTGTAGCTGTTTCTACCAACTTACAAAACGTAACCAATTTCGGTATTGCGCCTGAAAACATTTTCCCAATGTGGGATTGGGTGGGCGGACGTTTTTCATTGTGGAGCGCGGTTGGTTTAACAATCAGTTTAGCGGTTGGATTCGATAATTTCAATCAATTATTAAAAGGTGCGAATAAAATGGATTCTCATTTTAAAACCACACCTTTTGAAAAAAACATTCCTGTAGTTTTAGCTTTATTGAGCGTTTGGCACAATAATTTCTTTGGCGCAGAAACCGAAGCATTAATTCCATACACACAATATTTACAGAAATTGGCTCCTTATTTACAACAAGGAATTATGGAAAGTAACGGAAAATCTATCGGTAGAAACGGATTTCCAGTAAATTATCAAACTGGAACAATCGTTTGGGGTGAACCAGGAACGAATTCACAACATGCCTTTTTTCAATTGATTCATCAAGGAACGAAATTAATTCCAACAGACTTTATTGGATTTATTCAACCACTTTACGGAGAAAAAGACCATCATAATAAATTAATGTCGAATTTTTTTGCACAAACGGAAGCCTTGTTAATGGGTAAAACCAAAGAACAAGTAACTTCAGAATTTGTAGCGCAAGGAAAAACAGAAGCAGAAGTTTCGCGTTTAATTCCGTTTAAAGTTTTCGAAGGAAACAAACCGACCAACACCATTTTAATTGAAAAATTAACTCCAGAAACTTTAGGCGCCTTAGTTGCTATGTACGAACACAAAATTTTTGTACAAGGAATTATCTGGAATATTTATAGTTACGATCAATGGGGAGTTGAGTTAGGAAAACAATTAGCCAATTCTATTTTAACTGAAATTGAAAGTGGTACTGTAAAAAATCACGATAGTTCAACTACAACTCTTATAAATAAATTCATAGGTTCATAAAGATAATTTAAGGTAATTTTTTGTTAATATTATCTTAACCTCAACCGCTTCTTTGTTTTCTAATTTTGTCGAAAATTTTATAAACAAAGAAAATGAAAAAGTGCATTTTTTGGTTTTTAACCATATTCTTGATGTCTTCATCAATGATTTTTGCTCAGTCAACTATTACCGGGAAAGTTACTGACAACTCTAATAATCCAATAACTAATGCTATTGTAGAAGTTAAAGGAAATTCAAACTCCGTAAAAACTTCAAATGATGGAAGTTTTAAAATTACTTCGAAAGAAAATAATGGAATACTTGTAATTTCTTATTTAGGATTTGAATCTTTAGAAATTTCTTTTTCTGGTAATCAAGATTTAGGAAGTATAACCTTAACTACAAGTTCGTCTGAAATTGAAGAAATTGTAGTTAAATCTACCACAATTGATGTGGCAAAAAGCAGAAAAACACCTGTTGCTGTTTCCACAATTAAAGCATCAGTTATTCAGGAAAAACTAGGAAACCAAGAATTTCCAGAAATGTTAAACAATACACCATCTGTTTATGCTACTAAATCTGGCGGTGGATTCGGTGATTCTAGAATTAACGTTCGTGGTTTTGATCAAAGAAATATTGCGGTTCTTGTAAATGGAGTCCCTGTTAATGATATGGAAAACAGTGCTGTATTCTGGAGTAACTGGGCTGGTTTATCAGATGTAACAAGCGCCATGCAAGTACAAAGAGGTTTAGGTTCTTCAAAATTAGCTATTTCTTCTGTTGGAGGAACTATTAACGTAATTACAAAAACTTCCAACCAGAAAGAAGGTGGTGTATTTTCTTCTTCATTAGGAAATGATGATTATTTTAAAAATCTATTCGCTTACAACACAGGAAAATTAAAAAATGGTTTATCTGCCTCTTTTTTAATGTCTAAAACTACAGGTGATGGATATGTTGACGGTACAAAATTTGAAGGTGGAAATTATTTCATTGGTTTAGGTTATGAACTTAACAACAAACACGACTTTCAATTTACTTTTACAGGAGCACCACAATGGCACAACCAACGTTCAAATGCGCCAACAATTGCTCAGTATATTAAATATGGAGTGCCTACAGAAATGACGCCAAACATTAGATACAATTCTGATTGGGGTTATTTAAATGGAGAACAATACAGTTTTAGAACGAACTTTTACCACAAACCTGTAGCTTCATTCAATTGGGATTATAAAATGAATACTCGAATGAAATTGTCAACTGTAATTTATGGCTCTTGGGGTCGTGGAGGTGGTTCTAACGGAACAGGTGCAATTAGAGGAAATAGATTTTTCGCAGATAATTTAAGAAAACCAGACGGAACTATTAACGTGGATTTTATTCAAGATTGGAACTCAGGACAAGCTGCTACAAACGGTGCTTTTGCTCCGGCTCCAAGAACATTAACGGCTGGAGAATATCAAAATACTAATGCTACATCAAATAATAGTTCAAACGGAATTTCAAAAATTTCATCTATTAACTCACACAATTGGTATGGTGGAATTGTAAATTTAAACACCAAATTAACAGATAAAATTACTCTTGATTTTGGAGTAGATGCTAGAGCTTACAGAGGTATTCACTATCAAGTATTAAATGATTTATTAGGTGCTTCAAGCTTTAACAATTTAGCTGGAGATGTGAATAATCCAAATACCGTTTCTACTTTTGAATATGCGGCTTTACCAAACGGAAATCCTTTTTGGAATACGGATTATCAAAAAGCCATCAATTATAATAATGATGGTTTAGTAAAATGGTTTGGTGCTTTTACACAATTAGAATATTCAACAGAAAAATTAACCGTATTTATTCAAGCTGCTGGTTCACAACAAGGTTTCAAAAGAGTAGATTATTATAAATATTTATCTTCAGATCCTTTATCTTCAACTTCTTATAAAAATATTTTAGGAGGAAACGTAAAAGGAGGTGCCAACTATAATATTGATAATAAAAACAACGTGTATGTGAATGCGGGTTATTATTCAAAACAACCGTTTTTCAATGCTATCTATATCAACAATGCTTCTGTAGTAAATGAGAATTTAACTAACGAAAAAATTATGGGATTAGAAGCAGGTTACGGTTTCAAATCATCTATTTTCTCGGCTAACGTAAATGTATATAGAACTTCTTGGAAAGATAGATTTATCCGATTAACTTCAAACATTAATCACGATTTAAATAACTCAACACCAACCATTCCAGGTTCCGCTTTCCTTGAAGGTGTAGAGCAAATTCACATGGGTGCCGAATTAGATTTCGTTTTCAAACCATTCAAAAAATTAGATATTAATGGTATGTTTTCTTATGGTGATTGGAAATATGGAAGTAATGTAACGGCAAGTTATCAAGATGATAACAATGTAGTAATTACAAATCCAACAACTAACGAAGCCTACAAAGAAACCTTATACATTGATGGTTTAAGTGTTGGAGATGCGGCACAAACTACAGCTGCTTTAGGATTTACTTATGAAGTATTAACAAGAGTGAAATTAGACGCCAACTACAGATATGTGGACAGATTATACGCAGCAATTGACCCAGTAAACTTCAAAAATCAAGCGGCTAATGATTTAGGTTCATTAGAATTACCTTCATTTGGATTAATGGATTTAGGATTTTCATACAAAATGTTAGTCGGTAAAAACAAAGAAAATTCATTGAACTTCCGATTCAACATGAACAATGTTTTAAATACGATTTACATTGCAGAATCAAGAACCAATCAATTTGTGGCTACAGAAACCGAATATAATGGAAACACTGGAAATGGAGCTGGATTAAACCCTTCTACAGGTCCAAAACCATATACAAGTTACCAAGATTATGTAAACCGAGGAACATATGACGGAATTGACACTAGAAACCAAGTTTTCTTTGGTTTTGGAAGAACTTCTAACTTCACCGTTACGTATCGTTTCTAATTAAACAAACTAAATATACTAAGCCGTTCCGATTAATTTGGAACGGTTTTTTTTTATCTTATAAAATCTTACATTTACAAAAAAAACAATTATGGTATTAAGTAGGTTTTGGCTGGTCATTTTTATTTCTTCGATATTATTTATAATAGTAAGTTTATTTGCAGGAAACACCTATTCTGTTGATTTCGTTTTAAATGGAAAAAAAGATGATCCTGTTTTAATTTCAGAAAAATTTTTGAAAGAAATTCCGGCTTTTATAAAAGATAGCATCAACAAATCGGAAGATAAAACTTTTGTCATTAACCAAGATACTTTAAATGCAGATACCACTTACGTTTACAAAAATCAAACCGTAAAAATATATAGTGGCAAACAAAAATCTGATGGTTTATTACCAACTTGTAAAACCAGTTTGTTCGATATTATTCTGCCATTAATGGCGTATTTAGCCTTCTTTTGTGGTTTAATGGAATTATTAATTATTTCCGGAGCTTCTGAAAAATTAGCAAAAAAATTAAGTCCTTTTTTCTCTAAAATATTTCCTTCGGTGCCTAAAAACCACGAATCCGTTTCGTACATGACCTTAAATTTTGCTGCCAATTTCTTAGGCTTAGATTCCGCTGCAACGCCATTCGGATTAAAAGCCATGCAAAGTTTACAAGAATTAAATCCAGAAAAAGACAAAGCCAGCGACGCACAAATTATGTTTATGTGTTTGCACGCAGCAGGTTTAACCCTATTACCTACCTCAATTATTGGGTATAGAGCTGCGGCAAATGCAGAAAACACAGCCGATGTAATGATACATTGTATCATTACTTCTTTTATCGGAACAATTGCTGCGATGTTGATTGTAGGACTTAGACAAAAAATAAATTTCCTAAGCGCAACTTTAATTGTCGGATTAATGACGGTTATTTCAGCCATTGCAGGTTTATTATTTTACATTAATCGTTTAGATTTAGTAGAAAAAAACTTCTTTACTTCAAACTTATCTGGATTAATGTTAATTGCGATTATTGGAATCACATTGATTTATGCTTTCACTAAAGAAAGTAAATTCGTAGAACAAAAAACCACCATTTTTGATGCTTTTGTTTCCGGAGCCAAAAACGGATTAACTACTGGAGTTACCATTTTTCCATATGTAATGGGAATGTTAGTGGCGATATCTTTTTTTAGAAATAGTGGCTTATTTGAAATTATGAGCGACGGAATTTCTTTTGCATTTTCAAACATCGGCGTAAGCAAACAAATCACAGATTCTTTACCAGTAGCTATGTTAAGACCTTTTAGCTCGAGCGGTTCGCGTGGATTCATGTTAGATGCGATGAGTACTTTTGGCGTTGATTCATTAACTGGAAGATTGAGTTCTATTTTCCAATGTAGCGCTGAAACCACTTTTTATGTAATTGCCGTTTACTTCGGAAGTATCAATGTAAAAAACACCAGATATACTTTAGGAATTATGCTTTTAGTTGACTTAATCTGTGTGATTACAGCTATTGCCGTAGCGAGTTGGTTTTTTGTGAAGTAGTTTTATGATTCAATTTAGTAAATTTATTTGTATTCTACTCGGTGTATTTATTAAATGGGTATACTATGGTGGCTCCAAATCATACTCTGAAATGGAAAGTGAAAAAAACACAATAAAAATAGGTGAAATTGCTTTTTTCATTATTGTAGGTATACTTATCTTAATATATTATTCTCAAGACTCAAACTCTACAATAGTTATTTAGAATACATCTTTTTTTCAAAACCATCAAAATTTCATAACTTTACATTTCAAAACACATACAAATGGACTTTATATATCAAGACCCGTATCCAATTTCAAAAGATGATACGCAATACAAAAAATTAACTTCAGATTTTGTAAAAGTAGAACAATTAGGCGATAGAGAAATCTTAGTCGTTGATCCAAAAGGATTAGAATTGTTAGCGCAAGAAGCTATGGACGACGTTTCGTTTATGTTGCGTTCGGCACATTTACAAAAATTACGCAACATTATTGAAGACCCAGAAGCAACAGACAACGACCGTTTTGTAGCGTATAATTTATTACAAAATGCTGCTGTAGCCGTGGAAGGACAATTACCTTCTTGTCAAGATACAGGAACTGCAATTGTAGTTGCCAAAAAAGGAGAAAACGTTTACACTGGCGTTGAAGATGGAGAATGGTTATCCAAAGGAATTTTCAATACGTACCAAAATAAAAATCTTAGATATTCGCAAATTGTGCCAATTTCGATGTTTGAAGAAAAAAATTCAGGTTCTAACTTACCCGCACAAATTGATATTTATGCTAAAAAAGGAAATTCTTATGAATTCTTATTTTTAACAAAAGGTGGTGGTTCAGCCAACAAAACCTTCCTATATCAAAAAACAAAATCTTTATTAAACGACAAATCTTTAGAAGAGTTTGTTCGTGAGCGCATTATGGATTTAGGAACAGCAGCTTGTCCGCCTTACCATTTAGCTTTAGTAATCGGTGGAACTTCTGCGGAAGCGAATTTAGCAACTGTGAAAAAAGCATCAGCGGGTTATTACGACAATTTACCAACTTCTGGAAACATGTCGGGTCAAGCTTTTCGCGATTTAGAATGGGAAAAAAGAGTACAAATTATTTGTCAAGAAAGTCAAATTGGAGCTCAATTTGGTGGAAAATATTTAACACATGATGTTCGAGTAATTCGCTTACCACGTCACGCGGCATCTTGTCCGGTTGGAATGGGAGTTTCTTGTTCAGCAGATAGAAATATCAAAGGAAAAATCACAAAAGACGGAATTTTCTTAGAACAATTAGAAGTGAATCCAGGTCAGTTTTTACCAGCAACAGCGCCACATTTAGAACCAGCTGTTGATGTGGATTTAAACAAACCTATGGCAGAAATTTTAGCAGAATTATCGAAATATCCAATTAAAACACGTTTGAAATTAAACGGAACTTTGATTGTGGCTCGTGATATCGCACACGCTAAAATTAAAGAATTATTAGACGCTGGAAAACCAATGCCAGAATATTTCAAAAACCATCCAGTTTATTACGCTGGACCAGCAAAAACGCCAGACGGAATGCCTTCAGGAAGTTTCGGACCAACAACAGCGGGAAGAATGGACGTTTATGTTGATGAATTCCAAGCGGCTGGTGGAAGTATGATTATGTTAGCGAAAGGAAACAGAAGCAAAGATGTTATGAACGCTTGTCACAAATATGGTGGTTTCTATTTAGGTTCAATTGGTGGACCTGCTGCTATTTTAGCAAAAGAAAATATCTTATCAGTAGAAGTGGTTGATTTTGAAGAATTAGGAATGGAAGCTGTTCGTAAAATTACAGTGAAAGATTTCCCTGCTTTTATTATTACAGATGATAAAGGAAATGATTTCTTTGCGAATCTTTAGTATAAAGATATAAGAATTAAGTATAAAGATAAAAACCTGCAAGATTTGAAACTTGCAGGTTTTTTTATTTGAAATAAG
>JAUMDQ010000286.1:0-11134 GCA_032121715.1 Flavobacterium sp. | reverse complement strand
AATTAGGACGTTTCTTTAAAGACAATACTTTAGTAAACCAAGATTATATCAAAGATAGTTCTATGAGTGTTGCTGCTTACATTAAATCTGTAAATGGGGATTTAACTGTAACAGGTTTCAAAAGAGCCGCTTTAGGATAATATATCTTAAAAATATCTATACCTTTAAGGCTGTCAAATTTGACAGCCTTATTTTTTTTACACGCATTTTATGGGAAACAAAAATTCAAAATGGTACATCTTGCTAATATTAGCAGTAGTTTGGGGAAGTTCATTTATACTGATGAAAAAAGGTTTAGATGGCGGTATGAATGCTTACCAACTTGGAGCCTACCGAATACTATTTACTTCACTCTTTTTAGGTGTATTTTTTGGTAAAGAATTTTTTAAGATTCCGAGCACAAAATTTAAGTATATTTTTTTAGCTGGATTACTCGGCAACTTCTTCCCTATTTTCTTGTTTGCTTTAGCACAAACTCAAATTAGTAGTTCAATCAGTTCTACTTTGAATTCATTTACACCTTTAAACACTTTAATAATTGGAAGCTTATTTTTCGGATTAACCTTTAGTCGAAAACAAATTCTAGGTTTATTGATTGGAATTGTAGGTTGCTTAGTATTAGTTTACGCAGGTGCTTCAGGAAATCCTTCAAAAAATTATTGGTTTGCCCTTTTGGTTATTGTTGCCACTTGGTGTTATGCTGCCAATATTAATATGGTAAAGAAATATTTATCTGATGTTTCGCCATTAGCCATTACGGTAGGAAATTTTGCTTTTCTACTTTTACCAGCCATTGGAATTTTACTTTATAATGGATTTGATTTTCATACTATCCATGAAATATCAGATGGTTTAGGCTTTACAGATAACATTCATCCATTAATTTATGTCGCGATTTTAGGAATTGTTGGAACAGGATTGGCTAATATTTATTTTTACCGATTAATACAGATGTCTTCACCCATTTTTGCTTCAAACGTAACCTATTTAATACCTATTGTTGCTACAATTTGGAGTATGATTTTTAATGAAGGAGTGACTTTAATACAAGTTTTAGGAACAATCATTATTTTATTTGGCGTTTATATTACGAATAGAAAGTAAGCATATTAAATGTTTGATTATGAATTTAAGAAAAACAATATTACTAGTATTATTTATAACAAATTTTTCTAACGCTCAAGATTCATTTCCTAAGTATAGAGAAGTTATTAATAAACTATTTATAGAGTACGACATGACTGAATTAGATAAAGACAATGAAGTCATTCTAGAAAAAAGAAACACCGGATGGTCCATAAAAACAATAAAACAAAGAGACACTATTCAACAATTGTATTGGAATAAAAATGAAAATCAATTCAAAAGACTAAGTCTTCCTAAAAATCCAGCAGTAATTTCGGTTTCTAAATTTAGCGAATATGATGAAAGAGAGGAGAATGAAAAAGAGTTAAAAAAGAGAATGTTAAACGAATACCCAGAATTAAGTTATGACATTTTCCCATTTTATGGTTATGAAGGTTGTTATATCGACAACATTAAATTAATAGAAAGCAAAACTGAATTAGATGATAATGAAATTTACATTTTGGGTTATTCCTATTCTCAATTAGCTTCAAACCTGATCAATGACAATTTCGAATTTAGTTTAAGAGATTTAAAATACGAGTTACCTTTCACAAAGAACTCAATGAATCAAAATCAATTAGATTATTTTTTAAATTACTCTAAAAAATCTATAGAATATTACAAAACTTTGAGTCAAAAAAACCCTAATTACAATACAATTCCTGGTTCAATAGGCATTAAGTATTGCAATGAAATCGTTTCATTATTTTTGAATTTGTACATATATCAAAATGATAAAATGGCTCTAAATTATTTATTACAAAACAGCCTTTATTCTGAAAACATCAATCGTTATTCTAAACTAATGTTAGATTCATGTGAGCCAAAATCAATACTTTTTACAGCTGGTGACAATGATACTTTTCCATTATTGTATTATCAATTAAAAAATAATTACAGAAAAGATATACTAATTATAAATACCAGTTTATTAAATGACCCAAGGTATAGTATTATGATGAAAAACGGATTTTATTACAACAACATAACTTATTCTTTTAATGATGAATTTATTAAAAGTAAATATTCAGCATACGCATTACTAAATTCAAATAACGAAAACACAATTGACATCACCACATTAAATAAAATAAAAGATGCTTTTGACACTACAATAAACTTAGAATCAAATAACTTTAGATTTAAAAAAAATAAAAAATCAATCTCTTGGGCTTTTGACAACGAAGTATTATATAGAAATCAAATATTAATGTTAGATATAATAGCCCAAAACAACTGGAATAGACCTATATATTTTACCGACTACAATAGCTATAACGAGTACTTAGGATTAAACAATTATTTACAATTTGAAGGTCTAGTGTATAAACTTACATCTGATGAAAATAAAAAAACTGAAGATATCGGATACATAAAAAACGACAAAATAATTGAAAAACTTTTAAATCAGATTGAATTTAAAAACATTAATAAATTACCTGTAGAAGAAAAAGTAATCGTAGATTATATAAGAAATATTTATTTAAGATTAGCAAAACATTACTTTGAAAAAAAATTATACACAGAAGCTAAACTTACCTTAAATAATTGTCTAGAAAAATATAATAATAAAATTTCCCCACTAAATTTTTATAGTTTGGAATTTGTAGACTTATATACAACTTTGAATGAGAAAGCAAAATCTGATAGTATTAAAAATGACGTTTTAAAAAATATTGAAAATAAAAATCATATCTATTATTACAAAACCGATGAATATGTAAATGAAAAACTTTCTTCACACAAAAAATATATAGAAACCACATATAATTAAATTAAAACAATATTTTTTTGTTTTAATTAAAATGAGTTCGATAATGTATCGGGCTTTTTTTATTTTCTTTATTTAAACTTTTGCATTTGGTCTGATTTTTTTACACTTTCTTCAAACTTTTCGATTAACCGCTTGATTTTCAGGATTAAAAGATACGTAAATTTTAACCTCGGTTTAGAATATGCACTAACTTTGTTAAAAGCTAAATGAAATTCTTATGAACAAAATTTACTTAACTCCAAAACAGCCCCGCCAAAATGTAAACCAAATCTTAAAAATCAACATCAGAAAAAAACAATTTAGTTTGTTTTTATTAATGTTTTTATTGGTTTCAGTTAAAATGTTAGGCCAATCCGTTGGCGATTATAGATCTGTCAACCCTGGTGGTCCATGGACAACTTTAAGCAGTTGGCAATACTACAATGGTAATACTTGGATTGCCGCATCAGCTTATCCTGGGCAAAATTCTACTGGAACTGGTACTGTAACGATTCAATTTGGACACACTATTACCATTGGAACTGCAGGAATAAATACAGGAACAATAGGTCTAATTACCATTAGTGGAAACCTACAACTAACTGGAACTAATACTGGTGCTAATGGAACAGACTATGTTTTTAACACCCAATTAATATCCGTTACACCCTATCAAGGCACTATTACATTTATTGACAAAATAGATTTAATTCTACCTTCAAATGCGGTACTTTATGTAACTTCGGACATCGTTCCGAATCCAGATTATTTCGGACTCATCGGGGATTGTAATCACAATCAAGACATTCACATTGGTTCCTCCGTTTATGCATATTGCAATGGTGGAGGAACAACCGCACTTACTTTTGATGAAGTTATGGCAGGTGATGGTACTTTAAATGCTACACCTAATTCAAACACACCCGTATGTGAAGGCAATACAATCAATCTTTTAGGAAGTTATGCTGGTACATTCGGAACTGCTGTTACCTATAGCTGGTCTATAATGGCACCTGACGGAGGAATCAGTTCTTCATCTGTGCAAAACCCTACAATACCCAATGCAATAGTTGGTACTTACAACACCACACTTACTTGTTCAACTACTTATAGTGGAAATATTTATAACAATTATGAAACCATTTCAATTGTTGTAAGCCCTAGTCCAAGTATTATTTCTATAGGAACAACTACACAACCTACTTGTGCTCTACCCACTGGAAGCGTACAGTTAAACAACTTGCCATCTGGAAATTGGACCATAAATCCAGGAACAATTACGGGAAGTGGAAGTAGTTATACGGTTAATGGTTTGGCTCCTGGAAATTATTCCTTCACAGTTACAAATAGTGGTGGGTGTGTTTCGAGTTCTAGTGCTAGTGTTAGTTTTACCTCCTCAGGCAAAACATGGAATGGATTAAGTTCTGACTGGTTTTTAGCTTCTAACTGGACACCAAATGGCGTACCAACCGCAACAGACTGTGTTACAATAAGTAATGTTGGATTTAGTCCAATAATTTCTGGTCCTTCAGTTGCCTATGCGTATGCTGTAAATATACCAAGTAACGGGAATTTGGAAATAGCCTCTAACGGAACATTAGTCGTAACTGACATTATAAATGTGAATGCTACTGGTACTTTCGATATTAAAAATAATGGAAATCTAATTCAAATAAACAATGTAAGTAATACTGGAAATATCACTATGGAAAGAATAGCCTTTGTTGATAATACCGATTACGTATATTGGTCGAGTCCTGTTGCAGGATTTAGTGCTGCAAATATTTCAACCTTTTCAAATAATACTAATTTATATAAATGGGTTCCAACGATACCTGGAAACGGTATTGGTGAATTCGGAAACTGGGTTAACACAACAGAAACAATGGTATTAGGAAAAGGATATATTGAAAGAGACCTTAACAATGCGCCTGTAAATTCGCCCGTAAATTTCACCTCAACTTTTATTGGCGTACCAAATAATGGAAATATAACAACTCCTATTTCAAGAGGAACATACAACACAGTAGGATCTTATCCTTCGCCTTATTCACCAACTAATGCTACGCAAGATGACGACAACTGGAACTTATTAGGAAACCCGTATCCATCTTCAATATCTGCGGATGCATTTTTAACAGCAAACGCAACCAAAATTGCAGGTTTCATTACTATTTGGAGACATGGAATTTCACCAAACGCAAGTGCTTTAGATCCTTTCTATAACAACTATGCATACAATTATGACCCATCTGATTATTTGACATATAATCTTTCTGGACCTTCTTCTCCATTAGGATTTGACGGCTACATTGCAGCTGGGCAAGGTTTCGTTGTATTAATGAATCCTTTAAGCTCTTCAACTTCTATGACAGCTTCGTTTGACAATTCTATGCGAAGCAGTAGCTACCGAAATGATCAATTTTACAGAACTGAAAACAGAAACATGGATAATTTACCTGAAGGAAGAATTTGGTTAGATCTCGTATCTTCTACGTCTAGTTGTTCCATGCTTGTAGCTTATGTTAATGGCGCAACCAATCAAAAAGACCAAATGTATGATGCCCAAGCTGATTTAAAAACTAACTTCAACATCTATTCTTTATTAGAAGGTTATGACAGAAATACTATACAAGGTAGAAGCGTACCGTTTGATGTAAATGACCAAGTTCCGTTAGCAGTTAAAGTGCCAACATCTGGTAATTATACTATCTTTATTAATGGAATAGACGGATTATTGAGTACTCAAAACATATATTTAGAAGACAAACTATATCATATAATTCACGATTTAAGAACAGTTCCTTACACCTTTTATGCAGAGGAAGGCGAAACTTTAGATAGATTTGTACTGCGTTTTTCAAATCAAATCTTATCTACAGACAATCACAACTATGCTGACCAAGTAACTATTTTTGTAGGTAACCATATCAATGTAAAATCGTTAGGACAATCAATTAATGAAATTAGCGTGTATGATGCGTTAGGAAAAACTATATTGGACAGAAAAAACATCAATAAACAAGAAATTATATTATCGGAATTATTAGCCAATACTGAGATGCTAATTGTTAAAGTCAAGCTTGAAAATGATCAGGTTGTCACAAAAAAAATCATTCATTAATATAGCCAAAGTAGAAATTAGAAATATATAAAAACAGAAAAAGGATTGCTTTCGCAATCCTTTTCCATTATCAAAATAAAAATTTATTCGAAATCTTTATCTGTAACACCTTCGTTGATTTTTACTTCAAAAGCATTAAAATCTAAAGGAAAACCTGCATTAATTGACATTAAATATGGATACTTAATTCCTTTAAAATCTTTATAATCGTTATAATTAACAACTGTTGCTGGATTACCATCTTTACCTGGTACTTCAACTGCAATTCTATAACCCGTATTGATATCGTAATAATATTTAGATTTACCAGAAACTATTACATAAGCTTCTTTTTCGTTAATTTTTTCAATTCCTGTTAACAAAATTTTCTTATCCTTAATCATTGTTAATTCTTGAAAAGGAATAGATTCTGCTTTCATTTCAGCGTATTCTTCCCCTTTCACATCCGTTCTTTTACCTTGAGCTTCTGTGTAAGCAAAGTCTTTTCCAACAATATTCTTAGCTAAAGTCATTCCCATTCCGGTAATCACCATACTATTCATACTTTTATTAGAAGATTTAGTTACCATAACTATTTCTTGTCCTTGAATTGAAGCTTTATAAGTAATAGCCATTGTTTTAACTTGGCTTAGAGCTTTTTCACCACCAATTAAATCAATGTGTTTTTTAATTACTGTCTGAGCCGTTACACCAGCAGGAATTTCTTTTTTCACGACTGGTTTTTCTACTTTATTTCCGTATTTATCAAAATAGAAAATTGGCATTTTTTCTTTAGCACTCATGGCTTCTAATCCTGGCAACACATCTGTAGCTTTACCAACAATTACAACTCTTGTGTTATTTGCTAAGAAATATTTATTAGCAGCATTTCTAATATCTTCTGGAGTTACTGCATTGATGTTTCTTACATAATTTTCGTAAAAATCTTCTGGTAAACCTAACGTTTTAATGTTTAAGGCATAACGAGCAATTGTTGCTGGTTTTTCAATTTGCATTACGAAGTTTCCGATGTATTTTGCTTTTGCGATTTTTAAATCTTCAGCAGAAACTAAGTCAGTTCTGATCTTTTTCAATTCGTTGAAAATTTCAACAACTGCACTATCAGTAACTGCATTTCTTACAGAAGCTGTAGAAGAAAATTTAGAAACATATTTACTTGCTCCTAAATTAGAATACGAACCGTATGTCCAACCGTGTTTTTCTCTTAAGTTTAAAAACAAACGACCTTCTCCACCACCACCAAGAATTTGGTTAGCTAAAATAGCCGCGAAATAATCTTTATCATTCATTTTTAATTTTGACAAGTTAATCATTGCAATTTCAGATTGAACTGCATTTGGCACATCTACAAAATTAATTTGAGAATATTGCAAATCTTTTGGATCGTTGTACGTTAAATTTGGCGCAGTCGCTTTTTTCCATACATCAGCTCCAAATAGCTCTTCTACTTTTTTCTTAACATCTTTTACTTTTACATCTCCAATTACTACTAAATAAGCATTAGCTGGTACGAAATACGTGTTATAGTGATTGATAACATCTTGTAAAGTCACATTTTTTAAGGTTTCTTCAGAAGTAAATTCACCGTTATAATGTTCTTTTCCGTAAGTTAAAACGTTTTGCACACGAGCCGAAATGGCAGAAGCGCTTTTTTCGTCAGATTTTAAACCTTCAATTAATTTAGCTCTTTCTGCATCAAAATCAGCTTGAGTAAATAATGGGTTTAAAGCTCCGTCTGCTAATAATTCTAAAATTCTTCCAGAATATCTAGACAAACCATTGGCAGATGCACCTGATTCGTAAAAATTAATTGTAGCTCCTAAAAAGTCAATTTCTTCATTGAATTTATCTTTAGAAATACTTTCAGTAGCATTACCAATCATTGCACTTACTAAATCCGTAACTCCTTTTTTGCTTCCTTCCGCGAAAGGAGAATTATCTAACGTTAAGTTGTAAGAAACTCTTGGTAATTTATTGTTTTCAACGACTAACACTTTTAAACCATTTTCTAAAACGAAAGTTACTGGTTTTTTAATGTTAATACTTGGCGCCGGCCCTTGTTTAGGCATTGGTCTGTCTTGTGCTTGCATAGTTATTGTTAGTAATAAACTGGCTGCGATATATAAATACTTTTTCATCTTTATCTTAAAAATTATTTAGCTGTTTTTTCTTTTGCAGGACCATAATTTAAAATCAAACGTTGGTTTGGATTTAAATATTTTTTAGCCACTTCTTTAATATCTTCTCTTGTGATAGAACGGTAGATTTCAATTTCAGTATTGACTAAATTAATATCACCATATAATAAATAGAATGAAGCTAAATTTTCCGCAATTCCTTCAACTGTAGAATTTGAACTCACATAATTGTTTTCAAATTTATTTTGCAATTTTTGAAAATCGTTTTCAGAAATTAAATTGTTTTGCATGTTTACAATTTCTTCGTCAATTTCTTTTAATAAACTTTCTGAAGAAACATCACCTAAAGGCAAACTGTAAATAATGTACTGTCCGTAATCTTCTTGAGAATTACTAAAAGCTCCAACTTGAAGCGCTACTTTTTTCTCATCCACCATTTTCTTATACAATTTAGAACTTTTACCGTCAGATAAATATGAAGAAATCATATCTAAAACACGTGCGTCTTTAGTTTTCATTGATGGTGTTCTGTACGCTGCTAAAGTCATTGGTAACTGCACATTAGGATCTTCCCAAGTAGCATTAATAGTAGCAGTTATTGGTGCTTCTTCAAATTTTTGTCTTTGTACTGGAGCCCCTTTTGGAATCGCTCCGAAATATTTTTTAATCCATTCTTTGGCTTGTGCATTGTCAAATTGACCCGCTACAACAAGTACCGCATTATTTGGTACATAGAATTTCTTATTAAATGCTTTAAATTCTTCTAAAGTCGCCGCATCCAAATGTTCCATTTCTCCAATGGTCGTCCAACGGTAAGGATGATTTTTAAATAAATTTTGTTTAATGGCTTTAAAAATATTTCCGTAAGGTTGGTTATCAATTCTTAAACGTTTTTCTTCTTTAACCACTTCGTTTTGAGTATCAACCCCTTTTTGATCAATTACAGGATGCATTAATCTTTCTGACTCCATCCAAATGGCTAATTCTAAATTATTAGACGGAAAAACTTCGTAATAATACGTTCTATCATCAGAAGTATTGGCATTATTTTGTCCACCATTTGCGGTAACTAATTTAAACCATTCTCCTTTACCGATATTTTTGGTTCCTTCAAACAATAAATGTTCAAAAAAGTGAGCAAAACCGGTACGATTTGGTTGTTCATCTTTTGCACCCACATGATACATTACCGAAGTAATAATCACTGGAGCAGAATTGTCTTGATGTAGAACAACGTGTAATCCGTTATCTAAATCAAATTCTTCGAATGCTACTTTTTGTGCATTTGCCGTGCTTCCTAACATTGCCATTGTTCCTAAAGCCATTAACGTTTTTTTCATAAGTAAATTTATAATTATAAATGGTGTTAATTAGTCTTCGAAAGATATCAATTGTTACACAAAAAGTGAAAAACTTCCATATTATATTTAAATTAAAGAAAAAAGAAAAGTTATGTTGTGTGATTAATAAATAATTGTATATTTGCAAACTGAAAAAATAATAATCTAAACACATTGTTATGTACGCAATCGTAGAGATAGCAGGGCAACAGTTCAAAGTAAGCAAAGACCAAAGGTTATTTGTTCACCGTTTAGCAAGTGATGTAGACGCAAAAGTTTCTTTTGACAAAGTCTTATTAATTGATAACGGAGGAGCATTAACATTAGGCGCCCCAGCTATAGAAGGAGCTTCTGTTGAAGCCAAAGTATTAAAACACCTTAAAGGTGACAAAGTAATCGTCTTCAAAAAGAAAAGAAGAAAAGGATACAAAAAGAAAAACGGTCACCGTCAATCTTTTACACAAATTATCATTGAAAGCATTGTTGCTTCTGGTTCTGTAAAAAAAGCTGCTGCTCCTAAGAAAGAAGCTGCTCCAAAAGCGGAAAAATTAGTTGATGCTCCTGCTGCACCAAAAGCTACTAAAGCTAAAGCTGCAAAAGGTGATGATTTAAAAATTATCGAAGGTATTGGACCTAAAGCTGCTGATGTATTAGTTGCTGCTGGAATTGACACTTTTGCTAAATTAGCTGCTACTGCTGCTACTGAAGTAAATGCAATTTTAGACGCTGCTGAAGCTAAAGTACAACATTTAGATCCAACTACTTGGGCTCAACAAGCTCAATTAGCTGCTGATGGTAAAATGGATGAATTAAAAAAATTACAAGATGAATTAAACGGCGGTAAAGCAGTTTAATTTTAGTATTAACTTATAAAACCAAAACGTCATGGCTCATAAAAAAGGTGTCGGTAGTTCGAAAAATGGTAGAGAATCAGAATCAAAACGTTTAGGCGTAAAGATTTATGGTGGTCAAGCTGCAATTGCAGGAAATATCATTGTTAGACAAAGAGGTTCAAAACACAACCCAGGTGAAAATGTTTACATGGGAAAAGATCATACTTTACATGCTAAAGTTGATGGAATTGTAAAATTCCAGAAAAAAGGTGAGAACAAATCTTGGGTTTCTATTCTTCCATTCGAAGCATAATCTTAAGATTACAAATACAAAACCCGTCTTGTTTTTAAACTTGACGGGTTTTTTGTGTTTATACTCTTCTAAGTAATTAAAAAAATCAAACACAGATTATAGAAATTTCTAAATTAATAAATATTACGATTTAAACTTCGCCAAATAATTCTCCGATTGAATTTTCATTATCTCAGTAGCGTTTTTCTTCTTCAAATTATATAGTTCCTTGTCGGTTTTAATTTCAGCATACACCTCATCGTAAATTGAGGCATCTGTTTTCTTTTGCAAATCACGTTGGTAACTATTTTGTTCGATTAATGTTTTATAACTAATTTCAGCATCTTCCAATTTAAAATCGTATTCGCTTTTACTTGCTAATAATTTGGCAATAATTGGTGATGTTTCAATAGCTAAAAACAACAACATAATAAACAAAGAAGGTAAAAACGGCAATTTATCTAACGCATTTATTCGCGCCATTAAACCATCGAAACTATCAATTATAGGTTGCGAATCAGATACT
>JAUMDQ010000285.1:0-2085 GCA_032121715.1 Flavobacterium sp. | reverse complement strand
TTTGTTTATTTAAAGAATCAAGTAAAAAGTAAAAAGAGTCAAGTAAAAAGTAAAAAGAGTCAAGTAAAAAGTAAAAAGAGTCAAGTAAAAAAAATAGTTTAATCTAAATTATGATAAATATAAATATACTTCCGTTTCCAAATTTACAATCTGAGCGTTTGTCTTTCAGAGAAATTAATGAAAAGGATATTCCAGAAGTCATGGAACTTCGCGGTAATGCCGAAAATATGAAATTTATTCCACGTCCGTTGGTCACCAATGAAGAAGAAGCTTTAGCTCATATCAATATGATTTTGAGTAAAAAGGAAGAAAATGATGCTATAAATTGGGTAATTACAGAAAAAGGGAGCGATTCATTAATTGGAATTATTGGTCTTTTCAGAACGCAACATGAACATTCTCGTTCCGAATTAGGTTATATGGTTTTACCACAACATCACGGTAAAGGTTATGTAACAGAAGCTATTGCAACGGTTTTGTCTTTTGGATTTAATACTATAAATCTACATTCTGTAAACGCTATAATTGATACAAATAATTTGGCATCGGCTAGAGTTTTAGAAAAAAATGGATTCAGAAAAGAAGCACATTTTGTGGAAGATTTCTTTTGGAATAATGAATTCTCAGATTCAGCACATTATGGAATATTAAAAAGGGAATTTGTAAAATGATAGTAACCATTTCTAACGCGCAACTTTCAGCTACCATAAATACTTTGGGAGCCGAATTAATTTCATTAGTCAAAAACAACAAAAACTATATTTGGCAAGTGGATGAAACCTTTTGGAACAAAACATCGCCAGTCTTATTTCCAATTGTAGGAAGATTACAAAATGATAGTTATAAACTTAATGGAATATCGTATCATTTACCACGACATGGTTTTGCCAGAAATATGGAATTTTCTTTCGATAAAAAAAGCGATGCTCAAGTCATTTTTGAACTAAACGAAACCGACGAAACCAAAGTAAATTATCCTTTTGATTTTAAGTTATTAATAGCTTATACATTAATGGATAACGAATTGGTTATTGAATATTTTGTACGAAATCAATCGGAGAAAGTATTGCCTTTTTCTATTGGAGCACATCCTGCTTTTGCCATTTCTGAAAATTTTGAAGATTACTCCTTGCAATTTAATAAAGAGGATGTTTTCGAAACGAACCACTTAGAAAATGAAAACTTCAATGGAAAAAATACTTTAGTTGAAACGGAAAACAATACCATTTCTCTAAATTATGCTTTATTTGAAAAAGATGCTTTGGTTTTTAAACACTTAAAGTCTAATGAAGTTGTATTGAAATATCTAGACAAAAGTATTCTAAAAGTGAATTATGATAATTTTCCTTATTTAGGAATTTGGACCAAAAAAAACGCGCCATTTTTATGCATTGAACCTTGGTGTGGTTTAGCAGATAATCAAAATCATAACGGAAATTTAGAAGATAAAGAAGGCATCAATCTTTTACCTGCAGGAGAAGATTTTTTAAGAGCCATTCGAATTGAAATATTGGAATAAGTATTTATATTCTAGGCTTATTTAAACCTCTATCGTATAAAACAATACTTCCAGCAATGGAAACGTTTAAACTTTTTTCTGAGTTGAATTTTACTAAATGATGGCATTTTTCCATGGCTTTTTTAGTCATGCCGTGGTCTTCGGCGCCTAATAAATACACGCAACGTTGTGGATGATGAAAGGTTTCTAAATCCACAGCGGTATCGTCCAATTCTACGCCAACTAATCTAGCACCTTTTGGTAAGTGTTCGTAAAAGGCTTCAAAGGTATCGTAATGAAAATAAGGAATCATTTTAACGGCATTATGCGTATCGCAAGCTTGTTTGGCATAGCGTTTTCCAATCGTAAAAATAAAACTGGCTCCAAAATTTTGAGCCGTACGCCAAAGCATGCCTAAGTTTTCAGGAGTTTTTCCGTTTTGTATGCCTATTCCAAAGAATTCGTTTATAAAATTGTCATTCATGTTAATGTGGTAATGTATAATCGCAATATTTTTTTTAGCCGCGAATTATCGAATTTTTCGAATTTAAATAAATCATGAAATCAATTCCAATTTGTTTTATCTC
>JAUMDQ010000284.1:14205-17845 GCA_032121715.1 Flavobacterium sp. | reverse complement strand
GCGATAATTAGAACTTGGCAAATTAAAGACTTCACTTCCATTACTAATCATCGTAAAACTAATATTCGGATGTGCTAAAGCTACGCGTTCAAATTCGTCAATAATGTGTTTTAATTCGACATTATCTGATTTTAAAAAATTACGCCGTGCTGGAATATTAAAAAATAAATTTTTAACCAAAAACGAAGTGCCTTTTGGTAAAACTGCCACTTCTTGAGTCACTAATTTACTGCCTTCAATGATAATATGAATTCCTAATTCTTCTTGATCTTGTTTGGTTTTCAATTCTACGTGAGCCACTGCTGCAATTGACGCTAATGCTTCACCACGAAACCCTTTGGTATGTAAAGCAAATAAATCTTCCGCATGACGAATTTTTGAAGTCGCGTGACGCTCAAAACACAAACGCGCATCAGTAACATTCATTCCTAAGCCATTATCAATGACTTGAATAAGAGTTTTCCCAGCGTCTTTTACGATTAATTTGATTTCAGTTGCTTTGGCATCTACGGCGTTTTCAACCAATTCTTTTACTACAGAAGCAGGTCGTTGTACGACTTCTCCCGCCGCAATTTGATTGGCTACATGATCAGGTAATAATTGAATAATTCCAGACATTAATCTGTTTTGTTTTTATTTTGGTTATGCCACAAATTTAAGAAATTTAAATCTGGTTTTTGCGGTACGAAAATTAGAAATTAGGAAAAGTTAGTAACAAAATTACTTTCTCAACACAATTTCTTTTCTTTCAAAAGTAAGTACGTTTTCGTTTTGTAATTCGTTGATGAGAACATTTAATGTTGGTCGAGATAAACCAATTAATGCCGCAATATCTTTTTGCGTATACGGATGTTTTATAACTTTATCGCCTGTAATTGCATTTACAAAACCATAATCCTCTCCTAGTTCTTTTATAAATTCTAACAATCTAGTTTTCGCATCTTTAAACAGCATAATTTGCAAACGACGTTCTAGCTTTCTAAATCGGTAACCTATAAATTTATAAATTTTCAAACTAAATTCGTTATTTCTTCGAAGCATTTCATACATAACATCTAACTTAATAACACAAATTGAAGTGTCATTCTCTAAAGCTTGTGCGAATTCATTTCGTTTTTCTTCACCTAAAATAGCTTTTTCGCCAAATATTTGTCCTTTTACTAAAATTGCAGTAATAATTTCCTCGCCATCCTCTGTAGTATAACCCACTTTTACTTTTCCATGATTAATCATAAAAACTTTGTTAGCGGCATCTTCCTCAAAATAGACAAAGTCACTTTTTTTTAAGAAACTGAAATTATGTTCTTTAGCAAATTCTTTAAAACTATGTGGACAAAGAATTTGAAAAACATCGATATTATCAAAAAACCAAATAGAGTTATTCATAAAATTGCTTTTTATCAAATATAAAAAAAACTCTTCAGTGATGAAGAGTTTTATATTTTTATTAAGAAAGTTGTTTAGAACCTCTTATTTAATTCTATCATTTTAATTGCAGCAATTGCGGCTTCAATTCCTTTATTTCCGTGCTTTCCTCCACTTCTATCGATGGATTGTTGCATCGTATTATCCGTTAATACACAAAAAATAGTTGGCACATCGTAAAGCAAATTCAAATCTTTCATACCTTGAGTTACGCCTTCGCATACAAACTCAAAATGCATGGTTTCACCTTTGATCACGCAACCGATAACAATTACAGCATCTAATTCTAACTTTTCGTGCATTTGACGAGCACCAAAAATTAATTCAAAACTCCCTGGTACATTCCAACGATCAATGTTTTCTGGTAAAGCACCACAATCGGTCAAGGCTGAAAACACACCGTTATACAAACCTTCTGTAACGTTCTCGTTCCATTCTGAAACAACAATCCCAAACCGAAAATCTTTCGCGTTTGGGATTGTGTTTTTATCGTATTGAGATAAATTTTTATTTTCAGTTGCCATTATTTTTCCAATGAAGCAATTAAAATATCAACTGTACTTCCTTCTTGAGAAGTTTCATATTTCTCTTTGATTGTTTTTAAATAACCTAAAGCTTCTTCAGATTTATTTAAAACAATTGCAATGTTTGCTGCTTTTAATAAAAATCTTGGCGTTACAAAATCATTATCATCAACGTTTGCAGCTTCAACATATAATTTTAAAGCTTCTTCATTCTTGTTTAATTCTGCATTAGCATCACCTTTTGCACCAATAGCTAAAGCTGATAAAACTTTCTCACTAGAAGAAAAATTATCTAAATGCTCAATAGCTTTGTCAAATTGTTTTGTATTTAAATATGCCATACCAGCATAATATTCTGCTAAGTTTGCTGCTTTTGTTCCTGAATATTCAGAAATGATTCCTTCGAAACCTAATTTACCTTCACCACCTTTTAAAGATAATTTAAATAATGAATCTTGCTTTTCAGTAGCATCAACGGCTTGTTGAAAATACATTTGTGCTTGATTCATATCTCTAAATGCTTCTTCTTGTTTTGGTGTAGAAACAAATTTATCAAATAAAATATATCCTAAAGTACCAATTGCAACAGCTGCAATTACACCTAAAATTGCTTTTTGGTTTCTAATTACCCATTCTTCAGTTTTGTTTGCAGTTTCATCTAATGTATTAAAAACGCCAGCAGTTGTACTTTCGCTTTCGTTTACATTAACGTCTTCTACAGATGTATCAAATGCAGGATCTTTTTCTACTTCAGGTTTTGGTGATTTATAACCTCTTTTATTATATGTTGCCATTTAACTAAAATTTTATTAGAGGTGCAAAAATATACTTTTTATTTAAATTTAAAAGTTCTTTTATTTATATTTTTAAAATTTGAGCTTACATTTGTACTCGCAAGTGGAATTTTTGCCACTTTTTACTAAAAAAACGTGATTTTAAAAAAACTATCTTTACTTAATTATAAAAATATTGCTGAAAATTCCTTTGAGTTTGAAAGTAAGATTAATGCTATTGTGGGGAAAAACGGCGTAGGAAAAACAACCATTTTAGATGCCATTTATCATTTAGCCGTTGGGAAAAGTTATTTTAATCCACTTTCTACTCAAAACATCAAACATGGCGAAGAATTTTTTGTCATTGATGGCGTTTTTGAAAAAGAAAATCGAACCGAACAAATTATTTGTAGTTATAAAAAAGCACAAAAAAAAATTTTAAAAAGAAACGGCAAAATTTACGAGAAATTTTCAGAACATATTGGCTTAATTCCGATTGTGATTATTTCACCAAGCGATACCGATTTGATTATTGAAGGTAGCGAAACCAGACGAAAATTCATCGATAACGTAATTTCAACTTTTGATGTTACCTATTTGAATACGCTAATCAATTATCAAAAAACATTACAACAACGAAATGCTTTATTGAAATATTTCGCTTTAAATCAAGTTTTTGATGCGGACAATTTAAGTATTTACAACGAGCAACTTTCAGAATTCGGACAAATTATTTTTAAGAAACGAAAAGACTTTTTAGAAAAATTTGTACCCGTTTTTCAAGAATTATACGAAGTGATTTCTGAAAACGCAGAGAAAGTCTCCATTGAATACGAAAGCCAATTGCATCACGATACTTTAGACAATTTATTGAACTCTATAATCTCATCAATACGGTTCAGAAACTCAGGGGTGAAC
>JAUMDQ010000284.1:4046-14195 GCA_032121715.1 Flavobacterium sp. | reverse complement strand
TTATTTAATATTTCCGATTTTCCTGTAAAGAAATTTGGCTCGCAAGGGCAACAAAAATCATTTTTAATTGCCTTGAAACTAGCACAATTTGATTTCATTAAAAAACACACGAAAACGTTACCGATTTTGCTTTTTGATGATATTTTTGATAAATTAGACGCTTTTAGAGTACAACAAATTGTCAATATGGTAAATGATGATATATTTGGACAAATTTTCATTTCCGACACACACCCAGAACGAACAGAGAACATCATAAAACAAACACATAAGAGTTATAAAATATTTAATATTTAGAAAAATGAAAAACTTAAAAACAATTATCGCTACAGCAATTATTACCTTATCAATAAGTTGCACGAATAGTCAAAATTACAAAAGTGTTAATGCGTCAGAATTTAAAGCAACTATTACCAAAACTGATGATGCACAAATTTTAGACGTAAGAACTCCAGGCGAATATGCCAACGGAAAAATTGCTGATGCAAAAAACGTGGATTGGAACGGAAATTCTTTTGATGCGCAAGTCGCAAATTTAGACAAATCCAAACCTGTTTTTGTCTATTGTTTAAGTGGCGGAAGAAGTAAAAAAGCTGCCAATCATTTAGTAGAATTAGGCTTCAAAAACATCATCGAATTAGATGGTGGTTATATGGCTTGGGAAAAAGCGAATCCGAAAACCAATGCGGTTTGGTCTGGCATGACACAAGAAGACTATAGCAAACTAATGGTTTCTGATAAAATTGTTGTGATTGATTTTTATGCAGAATGGTGTGGTCCTTGTAAAAAAATGGCGCCCTATTTAGATAAAATGAGTAAAGAAATGGCAGACAAAGTAATTATTCATAGAATAGATGCAGACAAGAACAAATCGTTATTTAATGCTTTAGGTTACCAAGGCTTACCAGTTGTAATTGTGATTAAAAACGGAAAACAAACCTTCTTTAAAAACGAATTTGTTAGCGAAGAAGATTTAAGAAAAGCACTATAAAAGAGCCAAGTAAAAAGAATCAAGTAAAAAGTAAAAAGAATCAAGTATTTATTTGGTTAAAAAACAAGACACATGAACATCACGAAACAACAATCGTTAAAAAAATATAATACATTTGGCATTGAAGCTTTTGCAACTGAATTTTACGAAGTTAATTCACCAAAACAATTAGCTGAAGTTTTACAAGAAAATAAACAGAAAAAACTCTTTATTTTAGGTGGCGGAAGTAACATGCTTTTGACGCAAAATATTGATGCTTTAGTGTTACATATTAACAACAAAGGCATTGAAGTTATTGATGAAAATGACGATTTTGTTTGGGTAAAAGGAAATGCTGGTGAAGTTTGGCACGAATTTGTACAGTTTTGTATTCAAAAAAACTATGGCGGCATTGAGAATTTATCTCTAATTCCTGGTAATGTTGGTGCAACGCCAATTCAGAATATTGGTGCATATGGTGTAGAAATTAAAGATACGTTTGTTTCTTGCGAAGCAATGAAAATTGACACACAAGAAATTACAACTTTCGATAAAACAGCTTGTAAATTTGGCTATAGAGAAAGTGTTTTTAAAGCCGAATTGAAAAACCAATATGTGATTTTATCGGTTATTTTTAAACTAACAAAAACCAATCACAAACTAAATACTTCTTACGGTGCGATTGATACCGAATTAGAAAACATGGGCATTGAAAATCCAACGATTCAAGATGTGAGTAAAGCCGTAATTTCGATTCGTGAAAGCAAATTACCGAATCCAAAAGAACTTGGAAACAGCGGAAGTTTCTTTAAGAATCCAATTGTTCCAATAGAAACTTATGAAAAAGCCAAAGCAAATTATCCAGAAATCCCACATTATCCCGTATCAGAAACACATGTAAAAGTACCTGCTGGCTGGCTAATCGAACAAGCTGGATTTAAAGGCAAACGTTTTGGCGACGCTGGAATTCACACCAAACAAGCATTAGTTTTAGTCAATTACGGAAGCGCGACCGGAAACGAAATTTGGACCGTGGCGCAAAATATCCAAAAAACTATTTTTGAAAAATACGGAATTAGTATTGAAGCGGAAGTGAATGTGATTTAATTTGTGATTTACGATTTACGAAGTAGGTAACTAAAAACCAAAATAAAATGTACATACCAGATGTTTATAAAAATGAAAATCAAAGTGAAATTATACGTTTTATCGAAGAAAACAGTTTTGCCATTCTAGTCAATCAATCAAATGGCAAAATAAATGCCACACACATTCCTTTGTTTATTGAAGAAAGCAATGATAATCAACTTATTTTATCTGGACATATTTCTAAATTAAATCCACAATGTGAAAATTTCGCTGAAAACGGAACTATTTTAGCCATCTTTTCTGGTGCTCATTCTTATATTTCTTCTTCTTGGTATGATTATGAAGAAGTCCCAACTTGGAATTACCTAGCCGTTCATGTGGAAGGAAAAATAGAAATTCTAAACGAAGAACAAAAGCTTTTACATTTAGACAATTTAGTAAACAAGTACGAGAAAAACAGTGAAAACCCAATTTCTACGAAATCACTTTCCGAAAAAACAATGCGTCAAGCTAACGGAATACTTGCTTTTAATATCATTGTACAAAACATAGACGCTGTTAAAAAATTGTCTCAAAATAAAAGCGAGAACAATAAGAAAAGTATCATTTCGCATTTAGAAAAATCAGAAAACGAAGGAGCGAAAAGTATTGCCAACGAAATGAAAAACAATTTATAATTTACGATTTACGAGGTTAGAATTACGCTTTCTCAAAACCTTTTAAATCAAAGAAAATTAAACTTGAAATTGTAAACAAATAAGCCTAAATTTGCACAACTTTTAAAAGGAACATGGAAACAACTTTACTTATACTTTTTATTACATTTTTAGTTTTTTTTGTCATTCAATTCGTCTATCAATCGTTTGTTTTTAGCCGTTTTTCGTTTGTACAACCGAAGAAAGACACACCAAAAAGCATTCCTGTTTCGGTAATTGTTTGTGCTAAAAATGAATATGAAAATTTACAAAAACATCTTCCTATTTTAGTTTCTCAAAACTATCCAAATTATGAACTAGTTTTAATTGACGATGCTTCAACAGATGAAACTTTAGATTTATTAGAAGAATATGAGAAACAATATTCGTTTATTAAATTAGTCAAAGTTAAAAACAACGAAGCCTTTTGGGGAAACAAAAAATTCGCCTTAACTCTAGGAATTAAAGCCGCAAAAAACGAATATTTGTTATTTACGGATGCTGATTGTTGTCCAAATTCTGAAAACTGGATTTCGGAAATGACTTCGCATTTTTCTTTCAAAAAAACGATTGTTTTAGGTTACGGCGCTTACGATAAAATTAAAGGTTCGTTCTTAAATAAAATCATTCGTTACGAAACGGTTTTAACTGCCATTCAATATTTTTCTTGGGCGAAAATCGGCAAACCTTACATGGGTGTTGGTAGAAATTTAGCCTATAAAAAATCAGAGTTTTTCAATGTAAACGGATTCATAAATCACATTAGAGTACGTTCTGGTGATGATGATTTGTTTATCAACGAAGCCTCAAATGCCGCTAACACAACTATTTGTTATAATCCTGAAGGCTTCACTTATTCTAAACCAAAAACTACTTACAAAGAATGGTTTAATCAAAAAAGAAGACACGTTTCTACAGCGAAATTGTACAAAGGATTTGATAAATTTCAACTAGCATTATTTTTTATTTCGCAAGTACTTTGTATTACTTTGGCAATAATTTTGTTATCTTTCCAATACAATTGGATTATTGTAGCCAGCGTTTTAGGTTTCCGATATATTTTTAACTGGATTGTTTTCGGTTATGGAGCCGCAAAATTAAACGAAAAAGACGTTATTGTTTGGTATCCGATTTTCGAACTTATTTTAATAATTACACAAATCAGAGTAGCATTTACCAACCTGATTTTTAAGCCTGTACATTGGAAGTAAAACAAGAAAAAATACTTAAAAACATACAAAAAGCAAAATTGGGTGATCAAGTTGCTTTTACTTTTCTTCTCGATTATTATTGGAATGAAGTTTACGGTTACATGCTAAAACGTACAGAAAACGAAACTGATACTGATGATGTCGTGATTGAAACTTTCGCGAAAGCTTTTGATAAAATCAGCACATATAATCCCGAATTTGGTTTCAATACTTGGTTAATTACGATTGCAAAAAAGGTACATATTGATATGCTTCGCAAGAAAAAATCGACGTTATTTTTAGAGATTACGGACGAAGAAGATAGTTTAGCTAACCAAGTTTTAGATGACACTCCAACCGTTGAAGATAAATTAATTACCGAACAAAATTTATCGAAATTATTACAACAAATTAAACAGTTAAAACCTGCATATCAAGAAGTTATTCAATTGCGTTATTTTCAAGAAATGACTTATCAAGATATGGCGGAACAACTAAACGAACCGTTGAATAACATCAAAATCAAATTACTTCGCGCTAAAAAATTATTAGCGGAAATTATTAGCGGAAAATAGATTTTTACTTCATAAAAATTTTCATTAGGTTTGGCAAAACTTAAAAAACCAAATGGAAAACTTTACTTTTTCTGAAAAACTAAAACATCTTTTTTCAATTCCTGTTGTCATTGCTGCCTTAGGTTATTTTGTAGACATTTACGATTTATTACTTTTCGGAATTGTTCGTGTACCGAGTCTAAATTCTTTAGGATTAAATGCGGATGAAGTGGGCACTACAATTATCAACTGGCAAATGTCAGGTCTATTAATTGGCGGAATTCTTTGGGGAATTTTAGGTGATAAAAAAGGACGACTTTCTGTATTATTTGGTTCTATTTTAGTGTATTCTTTAGCGAATATTGCTTGCGGATTTTTACCTCAATTTCCTCAAGAAAACATTGTAACTATTTATGCTGCTTTACGTTTTATTGCAGGAGTTGGTTTAGCTGGCGAATTGGGTGCGGGAATTACTTTAGTTTCCGAATCACTACCAAAAAATTTACGTGCTATCGGAACTTCAATTGTAGCGGGTTTTGGTTTATTAGGAGCCGTTGTAGCACAATTAACCGTTCAAATGACTTCAGAATGGACCACTTCATATTTTATTGGTGGTGCTTTAGGTTTAGCTTTACTTGTACTAAGAGTTAGCGTTTCCGAATCTGGAATTTATAAAGATATTGAACACGATACATCCGTAAAAAAAGGAAATTTCTTGATGCTTTTTAATTCTAAGGAACGTTTTATAAAATATCTAAAATGTATTTTAATTGGTTTACCCACTTGGTATTGCATTGGGATTTTAGCCTTAATGGCGAATCAGTTTGCGACAGCTATGGGAATTGAAAATTTAGTTCCTGGAAAAGCAATTATGTGGGCTTATATCGGAATTTCAGCTGGAGATTTTGCAAGTGGAATTATTTCACACTATTTAAAATCGAGAAAAAAAGCCATTTTTTATATGTTACTTTTCACCATTATTGGTGTGGGTTTATTACTTTCAGGTTTTGCAAAAACAGAGAATTCCTATTATTTTTTCTGTGCTTGGTTTGGACTAGGAACAGGTTATTGGGCTATGTTTGTTACTGTTGGTGCAGAGCAATTCGGAACAAACATTCGAAGTACAGCCGCAACTACGATTCCGAATATGGTGCGAGGTTTATTACCTATAATGTTAATTGGATTTGATTTTTTAAAAATAAATTCTGGCGTAATTAATAGCGCCATAATTGTTGGAATTATCGTATTTATTTTAGCCATTTACGCCACTTTAACCATTGCAGAAACACACGACATCGACATGAATTATATAGAATAATTCAATAAAAATATTCTTTCATTGAATTTTTGGCACGGTTTTTTATTATAGTTTAAATTATACGCAAGTATCAACCTTAAAAACTATATATTATGTCAAACTTCAATGTACAAGACGAGAAATGGCTAGAAATTGCCTTCGAAAACAGAAACAAAGCTTACGGTGCATACCAATTAAGAAAAGAAAGTGATGCTACTACCATCAGAGCGATGCTTATTACTTTCGGAACTATTGCTTTTGGAATTGGATTGTTTTCATTTACCACTCCAGAATCAAAACCAGATATCGCTCCAGAGCCAAATAAGTTACCAGATATCGTAAGAATTGTAGAATTAACACCTGTTACTGCTCCAAAACCAATCATAAGAAAAGGAACAGATGATCCAAAGTTAAATTTAACACCTGATAAAGTTCCACCAGTAGTTGTAGATAAACCAACGGTAAAACCAATAGAAGAACCAAAAAAACCAGACACTTCTACTCCGTATAACCCAAACGGAACAGAAAATGGAAATCCTGGACCGATTGGAAATCCAGAAGGAGCAGTTACAACTCCGACTGCTCCAACAACAGGAACTGAAGCGCCTTCAACAAATACAATTTATAAAGGTACATTCGGTGTTGAAGCAAGTTTTCCAGGAGGAATCAATAAGTTCAGAACTTTTATAGCTGACAACTACAAAATTCCAAATTCTTTTAACAAGGATGTTTTATTTATAAAATTAGTTTTTATTATTGAAAAAGACGGTTCAATGACAGATATTAGAATGGTAGGCAATGGAGACAAAGCCCTAGAAAAAGAAGCTATTAGAGTATTGAAAGCTATGAATAAAAAATGGACGCCAGGTAAAATCAACGGAGAAGTTGTACGAAGTGAAAAAACACTTCCGATACAAATTAATCTTGTTGAAACTGAAGAATAATTTTTCAACTACATCTTAATTTTAAAACCACAAAATACATTTTATTTTGTGGTTTTTTTTATGAAATCACAACAAACAAATATTGCGTCAGCATAAACAAATAAGGAAAAGTGATTGTTATGTTACAATAGATAAATATAATCGAAACATATGATTTGTTTTATTACGTTTCGTATATTTGCACTTAGAATTTAGATTAAAATTATGGCAACAGAAAGCGTATTTCCTCCTACTCCAAAACCGAAATGGTTGCGTGTAAAATTACCCGTTGGACAAAAATATACTGAACTTAGAGGTTTAGTAGACAAATACAAATTAAATACTATTTGTGCTTCTGGTAGTTGCCCGAATATGGGCGAATGTTGGGGAGAAGGAACCGCAACGTTTATGATTTTAGGAAATATCTGTACGCGTTCATGCGGATTTTGTGGTGTAAAAACGGGTCGTCCTGAAAATGTAGATTGGGAAGAACCAGAAAAAGTAGCGCGTTCTATAAAAATCATGAACATCAAACATGCAGTTATTACTAGTGTGGACAGAGATGATTTAAAAGATATGGGAACTATTATTTGGGCTGAAACGGTGAAAGCCATTCGAAGAATGAACCCAAAAACAACTTTAGAAACTCTAATTCCAGATTTCCAAGGAAGTGAAAAACATTTAGATAAAATTATTGAAGTTGCTCCTGAGGTGGTTTCTCACAATATTGAAACAGTTAGAAGACTAACTCGTGAAGTAAGAATTCAAGCAAAATATGATAAAAGTTTAGCGGTTTTAAAATACTTAAAAGAACAAGGTTTAAACCGAACTAAATCGGGAATTATGTTAGGTTTAGGTGAAACTGAAGAAGAAGTAATTCAAACCTTACACGATTTACGAGATGCTAAAGTGGATGTAGTTACAATTGGTCAATATTTACAACCAAGTAAAAAACATTTACCAGTTAAAGAATTCATCACACCTGAACAATTCGAAAAATACGAAAAAATCGGTAAAGAATTAGGTTTCATTCATGTGGAGAGCGGACCGTTAGTACGTTCTTCTTATCATGCAGAAAAACATATACATTAATTTAAGGCATAAGGTTAAATTAAATTCAACAAAATAACAAAGTAAAAAATTTGAAAATACGTGTCGCTATAAATGGTTTTGGAAGAATTGGAAGAAACTTATTCCGTTTATTACTCAATCATCCTAACATAGAAGTTGTTGCTATAAATGATATTGCGGATATAAAAACAATGAGTCATTTGGTAAAATACGACAGTATTCACGGTGTTTTGCAACGTAATATTTCAACTGAAAAAGAAATTTTACTTATCGACGATTTAAAATTTCAATTTTTCCACGAAAGTGATATTTCAAAATTACCTTGGAAAACTTTAAACATAGATTTTGTAATTGAAGCAACAGGAAAATTCAAAACTACAGAAACCGCACAATTACACATTTCGGCTGGAGCAAAAAAAGTCATTTTATCTGCTCCACCAGAAGACGACAAAATAAAAACGGTTGTTTTAGGTGTCAACGAACACATTTTAGACGGTTCGGAAAACATTATTTCCAACGCAAGTTGTACGACAAATAATGCGGCGCCAATGCTAAAAATAATTCAAGAACTTTGTGGTATTGAACAAGCGTATATTACAACGGTTCACTCCTACACTACCGATCAAAGTTTACACGATCAACCGCATAAAGATTTAAGACGCGCTCGTGGTGCTTCGCAATCTATTATTCCAACTACAACAGGTGCAGCAAAAGCCATTACTAAAATTTTCCCTGAATTAGAAGGTAAAATTGGTGGTTGTGGAATTCGAGTTCCCGTTCCAGATGGTTCATTAACAGATATTACTTTTAATGTAAATCGACAAGTTTCTATTGAAGAAATCAATTTAGCTTTTAAAAACGCATCGGAAAAAGAACTTAAAAACATTTTAGCTTACACGGAAGATCCAATTGTCTCTGTAGATATTATAGGAAATCCAAACTCATGTGTTTTTGATGCGCAACTCACTTCAGTCATTGATAAAATGGTAAAAATTGTAGGTTGGTACGATAATGAAATAGGCTATTCCTCTCGTATTGTGGATTTAATACTTTTTTTATCGAAAAAAAATCATTAATTTTAGCCTCTATAATTTCAAGTTTTGAATTCAAATAATGAAAAAACTCTTTTTCTTACTAACTTTTTTCTCCCTATTCACCTTTTCTCAAAGTAAGAAAAACAACCTTGACAGCATTAATTATTTTTTAGAATTAGCCAATTATTCATTCGAAGAAAAATACAATTCTAAAGACGCGATAAAATATGTTCAAAAAGCAATTGACTACTCAAAAGCGAATAAAAACAACGAAAAATTATACGATTGCTACTATTTTTTAGGTAGTTTACATTTGGAAAACAACAATTATAACGACGCTATAATCAACTTTATTAAATGTTCTAATTATTACGAAGTAAACAAAATATCATCTTCAAAAGTTGCCAAAACCAACTACGCCTTAGGAACTTTATATCTTGAAAAAAGAAATTTTACGATTGCTAAAATGTATTTTAACAAAGCGTATACTATTTACAGTAAAATCAATTCAAGTGATGCTTTTCCTTTATTAGAACTACAAAAAGGATTAACCTTAAAAGCAAGTAATAAATTAGATGAAGCCATCATTGTTTTTAAGAAAATTGCTGACAATAATAAAGACATAGAAAGCAGCAAAGTGGAAGCTGTTTACCAATTAAGCAAAATTTATTATCTGCAAGAAGAGTATCAAAAAGCGCTAGATTACGCCAAAAAAGCTTTAGAATTAGTAGAAAACAATTCGGTAGGCATTTCAAAAAAGAAAATTCTTAACAATCTTATTTTAATCAGCGAAAAACTTGAAGATTATAAATTATCGAATTTCTATTTAAAAGAATTTTTGACTTTAAACGAAATTAAAAACAATTCTAATCAAGCTAATACCGAATTATTAGTCAATAAGAAAGAGCACGACAATCAATTAGAAATTGTTGAAAAGCTTGAAAAAGAAAAAAGCGACCAATTGAAATCGATACGCTTTTCGAGATTAATTAGTATCATGAGTATTGTTTTAATTGCCATTTTATCATTGTTGAGTTTTTCTTTATACAAAAACAACAAAATAAGAACCTTCACTTACCGACTTTTACAAGAAAAAAACAAAGAATTAACCGAACAAAAAGAGAAAGCAGAGTTCGCTTCTAAAGCCAGATCGGAATTCCTATCTACGGTGAGTCACGAGTTGAGAACACCACTAAATGCAATAAACGGAATTACTTATTTATTGCTGCAAGAAAAACCAAAAGCCAGTCAGTTAAACTATTTGAAATCATTGGAGTTTTCAGGAAATTACCTTCTGAGCTTCATTAATGACATTTTGGAAATTAA
>JAUMDQ010000284.1:3045-4036 GCA_032121715.1 Flavobacterium sp. | reverse complement strand
TCAGTCTTTTAGCGGATTTATCAGTAAAAATAATATTAATTTCAAATTAGATTTGGATATTGAAGGCAATGAAAACCTAATTGGTGACCCTACAAAATTGTCTCAAATTTTAATCAATTTGATCAACAATTCTATCAAATTCACAAAAAACGGTGATGTTACTTTAAAAATAAAAACCGTTAGAGAAAAAAACAACAAAATAACTTTAAAATTTGTTGTTCAAGATAACGGAATTGGTATTCCAGAAGATAAAATTGAAAATATTTTCGATAGTTTTTCTCAAGGTTCTGTAGAAATTAACCGAACGTATGGCGGAACAGGGTTAGGACTTTCGATTGTTAAAAAAATCATTGAAATACTTGGTAGTGAAATTCATTTAGAAAGCAAAGTCAACAAAGGAACTAAATTCTATTTCAATTTAGATTTTGATAAGTCTGATTTGAAAACTATTTCAAGTATTGAAACAAATCAAGTCATTTCTCACGAAAACTTAAAAGGCAAAACGGTATTATTGGTAGAAGACAACAAAATCAACCAAATGATTACCAAAAAAATGGTGGAAAATAAAGGTATGATTTGTACAATTATTGACAATGGTGAAGATTCTATTGTTGCAATGCAAAACAATAAATTCGATATTGTTTTAATGGATGTTCATTTACCTGGTATCAATGGAACTGAAGCAACAGCTGAAATTAGGAAATTTGATAAAACTACACCGATTGTAGCATTAACAGCAATTTCTTTAAATGAAAACAGGGAAATGCTACTTTCTTACGGCATGAATGATGTGGTAACAAAACCTTTTGCACCGGAACATTTTTACAATGTAATTAGCTCTTATGTTAAATAATTTTTAACCCAATTTCTAATTGTATCATTAAAAAAAACTTCCTCTTTAATTATCTTAATTCGTATTGGTAAATAAAATAATTTATCAGAGTTAATTTTGCCGTTTAAGCGCACAAAATCTTTTTCGGTTGTGACCAAC
>JAUMDQ010000284.1:0-3035 GCA_032121715.1 Flavobacterium sp. | reverse complement strand
GCATTTAATTCCGAAATTTCTTGTCCCGAAAAATTATGATGATCTGGATAAATTAATACTTTATCTTTTCCAGAATTCAAATAATCTATAAAATATTTTGGTTTTGCAATTCCAGCCACAATTACTTTTTCTTGAGCAAACAGATCTGAAACATTCATTGCTTTTTCAACACCAAAAACTTCTGTATCGTAATCAATTGAAGTAAAAAAAACAGGGACTTTAACTTTCAATTTCTGTTTCACTTTTTCTTGTTCTTGCTCAGAAAGTGTTGTAGGACATTTCGTAACAACAACTAAATTCGCTCTCTTTTTCCCAATCGCACTTTCTCTTAGGTTTCCAAAAGGTAAAATATAATCATCCGAAAACAAATCGTCATAAGCCGTTAGTAAAATATAATATTGAGCATTTACTTTTCTGTGTTGAAAAGCGTCGTCTAATAAAATTACATCTGGATTTATGGTAGAAATCAAATTTTCAATTCCCGTTTGTCTGTCTTCGCAAACCGCAATAGAAACTTCAGGAAACTTCGTATGAATTTGATACGATTCGTCACCTAATTCGGCAGCAGAAATAATTTCATTCGCCAAAACATAACCTTTCGTATTTCTTTTGTAACCTCGACTTAAAACCGCAACTTTAAAATTGTCACTTAATAATCGGATTAAATATTCGGTATGTGGCGTTTTTCCTGTTCCACCAGCACTTAAATTTCCAATAGCAATAACGGGTAAATTATAGCTTTTACTTTTGAAGAAACCCACATCGTACAACCAATTTCTAATAAAAGTGACTAGCCAATAAATAAATCCGATGGGAAAAAGTATTTTTCTTAATAATTTCATAGTACGAAAATAAGTTTTTTTATCTTTGAAAATATAAAATTATAAAAAACTCATGCAATTATCTGAAATTACGAAACATTTGGAGCAATTAGCGCCATTAGCTTACGCAGAAGACTTTGATAATGTTGGCCTTTTAACAAGTCACACCAACGATATCACAGGGATTTTGGTTTGTCACGATGCTTTAGAAGAAGTTATGGATGAAGCCATTGCGAAGAAATGCAATTTGGTGGTTTGCTTCCATCCTATTTTGTTTTCTGGTTTGAAAAAAATTACAGGGAAAAATTATGTAGAAAGAGCTGTAATCAAAGCGATAAAAAATGATATTGCCATTTATTCGGTTCATACAGCATTGGATAATCATCAAAATGGTGTGAATAAAATTTTCTGTAATGCTTTAGGTTTAATAAACACTAAGGTTTTAATTCCAAAACAACATTTCATTCAGAAATTGGTTACTTATACGCAACTTGACAATGCTGAAAAGTTAAGAAATGCTTTATTTGATGCTGGCGCTGGAAACATTGGTAATTATGAAAATTGTAGTTTTAATAGTCAAGGCATTGGAACCTACATGGGAAATGAAAACAGCAATCCAGAATATGGTGACCGTTTTGAATTTGTAGAATCCAAAGAGATTAAAATTGAAGTAACTTTTGAAAAACATCTGCAAAATAAAATTTTAAAAGCCCTTTTTTCCAATCATGTCTATGAAGAAGTGGCGTATGAAATTTACCAAACGGAAAACGCACACCAAAATATTGGCTTAGGGATGATTGGCGAATTAGAAACCCCAATGCAACCTGCAGCTTTTTTACAATTTGTGAAAGATAAAATGGAATGTGGAGGAATTAGACATAGTGAGTTTTTATCTACCGAAATTAAGAAAGTCGCAGTTTTAGGTGGAAGTGGGAGTTTTGCTATAAAAAATGCCATTTCAGCTGGTGCCGATGCTTTTTTGACTGCCGATTTAAAATATCATCAGTTTTATGAAGCCGAAAACAAGCTGCTTTTGGCAGATATTGGACATTTTGAAAGTGAAAGGTATACAAAAAACTATATTGTTGACTTTCTTAAAGAAAAAATCACTAATTTTGCAATCATTTTATCAGAATTAAATACAAATCCCGTTAAATATTTTTAACAATATGGCAAATACAAAAGAACTAAGCGTAGAAGAAAAGTTAAGAGCAATTTATGCTTTACAATTAATTGATTCTAAAATTGACGAAATTAGAAACGTAAGAGGTGAATTACCTTTAGAAGTGGAAGATTTAGAAGATGAAGTGGCAGGATTATCTAAGCGTTTAGAAAAATTAAACGAAGATTTAAGTGCTATTGATCATCAAGCAAAAGAAAAAAAGAATAATATTGATGACTACAAAGCATCAATAAAAAAATATACGGAGCAACAAAAAAATGTGCGTAACAATAGAGAATTTAATTCTTTATCTAAAGAAATTGAGTTTCAAGAATTAGAAATTCAATTGGCTGAAAAGCACATTAAAGAAATGAAAGTTACTTTAGAAAACAAAAAAGAAATTGTTGCTCAAACTAAAGAAAAATTAGAAGGTAAGCAAAATCACTTGAAGCACAAAAAAGCGGAATTAAGTGATATTATGGCTGAAACTGAAAAAGACGAGAATTTCTTAATTGAAAAATCTAACGAATTTAGAGGTAAAATTGAAGAGCGTTTATTAGCTGCTTACGACAGAATTAGAAACAGTGTAATCAATGGTTTAGCGGTAGTTTCTATTGAGCGTGGCGCTTCTGCTGGTTCATTTTTCACTATTCCACCACAAACTCAAATGGAAATTGCTGGTAGAAAGAAAATTTTAACAGATGAGCACAGTGGACGTATTTTAGTTGACAGTGTTTTAGCTGACGAAGAAAGAGAAAAAATGGAGAAAATTTTCGCCAAAATGTAATACTAAAAATCCCGATGAGAATCGGGATTTTTTTTTATCTTTTAATTATTCTTTTCGTAAATTCTGTTTCTCCAATTTTTACTTTTAGAAAATAAATTCCAGAAGGCAAATCGAATATATCTATAATTCCTTGCGTCGCAGTCTTTTCAAATTGCTTTATTGTTCTTCCTAAAACATCTAAAAACTGGAAGTTGATTATTGAATTTTCTATATTTGAAATAGAATAATTTAATTTTCCTTCAGACGGATTTGGAAAAAATTCTGC
>JAUMDQ010000283.1:3773-4169 GCA_032121715.1 Flavobacterium sp. | reverse complement strand
TTTGTTTCCTCAATTTTCTATTTGTGATCCAACCGTAATTCAATCTTTACCAAAAAGACAAATTCAAAATGGAGTTGTAGATGCTTTTACACACGTTTTAGAACAATATTTAACGTATCCACAAGACGCTTTATTACAAGATAGAATTTCAGAAGGAATTTTACAAACTTTAGTTGAAATTGGTCCAAAAGTAGTTGAAAATCCGACAGATTATAAACTAGCTTCGAATTTTATGTGGTGTGCCACTATGGCATTAAACGGATTAATTCAAAAAGGTGTGGCTTCCGATTGGGCAACACACATGATTGGTCATGAATTAACGGCTCTTTACGAAATTGATCACGCTAGAACTTTGGCTATAATAGTTCCAAATTTATACCGAGTAATGTTCGAAAC
>JAUMDQ010000283.1:0-3763 GCA_032121715.1 Flavobacterium sp. | reverse complement strand
AGAAAAATTAGCACAATTCGGACAAAGAGTTTTTAATTTAACTGGAGATTCAACAGAAGATATTGCTGAAAAAGCCATTGAAAAATTAGTTTCATTTTTAGAGGAAATGGGAATGGAAACCAAATTATCACAAGCAACAACAAATTATGATAACACTGCCGATTTTATCGTAAATCGTTTTGAAGAAAGAGGTTGGAAAGCCTTGGGTGAAAAACAAAACATCACTTTAGATAAAGTTAGAGAAATTGTAGAGATGAGCTATTAAGTAAAGAGCCAAGTAAAAAGAGCCAAGTAAAAAGTAAAAAGAAAAAATCTTCGTGCTTTCGTGGTCAATAAAAAAAGAAAAAGCGTCCGGGAACTTAATCTCGTGACGCTTTTTACAAACTAAACTAAAACTACTAACTATTTTTTCGCCTTTGAAACTGGGTCTAAATTTGTTTTGGTTCTTTGGGCTGCATTTCTCATAATCGGAATAAAGCCTCTACCTACAAATTCGTATGTTGTTCCACTTGCTATGTGGTATAATCTTATTCTACCATCATTAATAACGGTAATGTTAAATCCTTCATAATCGCTACTGCTGTAGTAAAGATTTAATTTTTTTGTATAATAATTGCCGGCTACATTCTGAATGTTATAATTTCCAGAATAATCCCAATAAATGTCATTGATATTCCCAATCATATAATCTTGTGAGGAACGAAACGTGTCGTTACTTCCAATTACAAATTTTAAATAGTTTTCGGCGTCAAATGCATTTGGATCTCCTGCAGCACTTGTGTACACTTTTTCCCATGCCACATATTCTTGTAAGAAATAATGCATGTTGTCGTAAAACACTCTATCATAATCAAAAGAACTTCTTTGGTAACCAATTAAATAATAGGTTGTATTTGTATATGGATCTACTAACTTAATTTCATTTTGAGAAATCTGATATACATTTAACTCATAAAATCCATAAATATTGTGGTAGACTCTAATAGAATTTGACGAATAATTGTAATATCCAATGTTTGTTCCATATCCATTACCGGTACTTCCAATTCCAACTAAATTATTATTGGCAAATAAATCGCCTCCTAAAAAAGAAACGGTAAATGCTTTTGATAAAAACGGAACATCTCCACTTCCAGTTGTTAAATTATAATCTACATACCATAAATCATAACCTTCCATCAATTCAGGTAAACTGATATTACTCGGATAATCCTGATAATCGTTTACATACACGTCAGTCGTACAAGATTGTAAACTGAACAATGAAATTAATCCTAGTATAAGTAATTTTGCTTTCATGATTTTTTAATTTTAAGGTTACAAAGTACAATTCAATTGCCGTGCCAAAAAGTTTCATTCACAAATCATTAACAACTTTATTTAATCTTTTTAATTTGATTTTAGAGCTTAAGTGTAAGTAAATTAGTGATTTAGAAATTAAGAAAATTATCATTAATTTTTTGAACTTGCACTTCTAATTGAAAAAGTGTATTTTTGAGGTTCATTATTTTTGAATATGGAAAACAATAAAAAATTTGCAGTTATAGGTGGCGGAAGTTGGGCAACAGCTATCGCGAAAATGTTATGTGAGAATCAAGAAAAAATAGCTTGGTATATGCGTAGTACGTATGCTTTAGAGCATTTGAAGCACCAAAAACACAACCCAAATTATTTAAGTTCAGTAGCTTTTGATACCAATAAATTGCAATTAACTAACGATATTAATGAAGCGATTAAATTTGCTGATATTGTTATTTTTGCCATTCCATCTGCGTTTTTAAGCGGTGAATTAGAAAAAATGACTGAGTCTTTAGAAGGAAAAACTGTTTTTTCTGCGATTAAAGGAATCGTGCCTGAAACCAGTTTAATTGTTGGTGAACATTTTCATACACATTTTAATATTCCTTACGAAAATATCGGAGTAATTACTGGACCTTGTCACGCGGAAGAAGTCGCTTTAGAACGTTTGTCGTATCTAACTATTGCTTGCGCAGATGAAGAAAAAGCCAAATATGTAGCCAAAAATGTTTCTTCGTACTACATAAAAGCCAAAACGTCTGATGATATTGTTGGAACAGAATATGCAGCAGTTTTAAAGAATATTTATTCTATTGCAGCAGGAATTGCTCACGGTTTAGGTTATGGAGATAACTTTCAAGCAGTTCTAATGAGTAACGCCATTCGTGAAATGAAGAAATTCATTAAAAAAGTACATAAAATGAAACGTAATATTAACGATTCAGCTTATTTGGGCGATTTGTTAGTAACTGGATATTCTGTTTTTTCAAGAAACAGAATGTTTGGAAATATGATAGGGAAGGGCTACACCGTAAAATCCGCTCAAATGGAAATGAGCATGGTTGCGGAAGGGTATTATGCCTGTAAAAGCGCCTATAATCTAAATTTAGGATACAAAGCGAAAACGCCAATTATTGATGCCGTTTATCAAATTTTATACGAAGGTAAAGAAGCGAAAGCTGTGTTTGCTAAATTAACAGACAAGTTGGATTAATAACTAAAGAGCCAAGTAAAAAGGCAAAAGTTAAAAGTTTAGTTTGTCATTCTGACGAAGGAAGAATCTCTTTTTATATATGAATAAAATATTTTTACTATTTCTTTTTTGCTCACATTTTATGTTTTCTCAACAGGAAGATGAAGTAAAATGTGGTTGGTACGGAAAAAAGTCTGTTACTGAAAGAAATCAAATGTTTCCTTTTAACACGGCTAAAAAAGTAGTTTATATTTCTTTTTATAATACTGATTTAGAAAATGATTATCTAGATGAAAATGGTAAAATAATTGATAACGATTCTTTATTGAATATTTATTTAACAAAAATCTCGAAGAAAATTATAGATGTAAATTACAATCATAAATATTTTGTGAAAGAAGAAAAGAAATTAAGTAAAAAACAAATTAATGAACTTAGTAATTTAGTTTTTAATTTTACTGTTGAAAAGATACCGAGAACTGATGGTTATGAGGATCAGCCAGGTTGTTATACTCCGAGAAACGCAATATTATTTTATGATGAATTTGATAAAATTATAGCTACTACAAATATATGTTTTCAATGTTCTCAATATTATTCAAATTGGAAAGAAAATATTTTTGAATTTAATGGATTTAGTAAAGAAAAGTCATGTTATGAATCAATTAGTACTTTAAAAAACTTTTTGAAAACAGCAGGAATTAAATACGGAATAACTGAAAGATAATTAATTAGATTTTGTAAAATTCAGTATACAATTTACAACAATACAATATACAGAAAATAAATGCACTTCATCAACGTCATTCTTCCTTTAAATCTTGATAAAACGTTTACGTATTCCGTAAATGTGGAAGAATACAAGTTTTTGCAACCAGGCATGCGAGTAACGGTTCCGTTTGGGAAAACAAAAGTGTACACGGCTTTAGTTGTCGAAAAACACACCAATCCACCAGAATTATACGAAGCCAAAGAAATCAGTCAAATTATTGATGAGGTTCCTATTGTAAATGACATTCAACTGAAACATTGGAGTTGGATTGCCTCGTATTATATGTGTTCGATTGGGGAAGTTTTTAAATCAGCTTTGCCTTCTGGATTGATTTTAGAAAGTGAAACGATGATTTCTTCTTCGCACTCAGAATCAGATAAAACTTCTGCAACAGACGAAGAATTTTTAGTTTTAGAAGCCTTAGAAAATAAATCTTCCATAACGATTTCTGAAATTACTCAAATTCTAAATAAGAAAAATGTAATACCAATTGTTCAAAG
>JAUMDQ010000282.1:0-9395 GCA_032121715.1 Flavobacterium sp. | reverse complement strand
GCAAATGATCGTGTCGATTTTCGTCAGTTAATTAAAGAATATGCGGGTGAATTTAAAATCCGTGTAGAAATGAAACAAGTTGGTTTCCGTCAGGAAGCAGCTCGTTTAGGCGGAATTGGTTCTTGCGGTCGCGAATTATGTTGTTCTTCTTGGTTAACCGATTTCAGAAGTGTCAATACTTCAGCAGCGCGTTACCAACAATTATCCTTAAATCCTCAAAAATTAGCCGGACAATGTGGTAAACTAAAATGTTGTTTGAATTACGAATTAGATACGTATTTAGATGCACTTAAAGGTTTACCAGATATGGATACCAAATTGCTTACAGATAAAGGTGATGCGTATTGCCAAAAGATAGATATTTTCAAAAATCTTATGTGGTTTTCGTACGCGAATGCGCCAGCTCATTGGCATACCATAAAAGCAGATAAAGCAAAAGAAATTGTTGCCTTAAACAAACAAGGTAAAAAAATTGCACAATTAGAAGATTATGTAGAAGAAGTTTCTACCGTAAATATTGAGAAGAAATTCGAAAATGTAGTTGGTCAAGATAGTTTAACACGATTTGATCAACCAAAGAAAAAATCGAACAATAATAATAAAAGAAAAAAGAAACCGTTTAAGAAAAATGAACAATAATTTTTTTAAGATATTAAGTTTTGCCTTGCTTTTTACCGTAGTTTCTTGCGATAAAAATCAAGTTTTCGACGAATACAAAGAGTTTGACGGCACTTGGAAAAAAAACAAGAAAGCCACTTTCACTTTCGAACAAAAAGACACTACAGCTGTGTATAATATGTTTTTAAATGTGAGAAACAATAACGAGTATCCATACAATAATTTGTTTTTAATTGTTTCTTTAAACCAACCAGATGGAAAAGTGTTAGTGGATACTTTAGAATACCAAATGGCCAATCCAGATGGCACTTTAATGGGAACTGGTTTTTCAGATATTAAAGAAAGTAAACTGTGGTATAAAGAAAATTACAGTTTTGAAAAAGCCGGAAAATATACGTTAGAAGTGGAACATGCGGTAAGACAAACTGGTAAAGTACAAGGCGTTCAGGATTTAACTGGTATTACAGAATTAGGATTAAGAATTGAAAAAAGAAAATAAATAAAGGAATATGGCAACTACCAACACCCAAGTCAACTATTCAGATTACGTAAGAAAATTTTGGAAATTATTCTGCTACACTTTTGGTGGCGTTTTATTATTTTTTCTTTTGGCATCATGGGGATTTTTCGGAAAAATGCCTTCGTTTGACGAATTAGAAAATCCAGATACGAATATCGCGACAGAAATTATTTCTTCTGACGGCGTTACTTTAGGTAAATTTTATAAAGAAAACAGAACACCAGTTAAATATCAAGAATTACCAAAACATTTAGTAGATGCTTTAGTAGCTACAGAAGACGAACGTTTTTACGAACATTCTGGAGTAGATGCAAAAGGTACTTTAAGAGCTATCTCAAGTTTAGGAAGAAGTGGTGGAGCAAGTACCATTACACAACAGTTAGCCAAAAACTTATTTCATGGTGAAGGTTCTAAATTTTTACCTTTTCGTATCATTCAAAAATGTAAAGAGTGGATTATCGCTACGAAATTAGAAAGACAATATACCAAACAAGAAATCATAGCCTTATACTTAAACAAAGTTGATTTTGTAAATAGTGCGGTCGGAATTCGTTCGGCTTCAAAAATTTACATGGGTAAAGAACCTAAAGATTTAACTATTGAGGAAAGTGCTTTATTTGTTGGTATGTTGAAAAACCCAGCGTTATTCAATCCAACGAAAGAAAAAAGAAAAGAAAAAGTTTTTAACAGAAGAAACACGGTTTTAGACCAAATGGTAAAAAACAAGTATTTATCTGAAGCTAAAGCGGAACAACTAAAGAAAGTCCCAGTAAAAATTAATTTTAAACCTGAAAGTCACGCAGAAGGAACAGCGACTTATTTTAGAGAATACTTACGTGAAAGTTTAAAACCTATCATCAAAGCTATTGAAGAAGAAAAAGGAGAAGAAATTGATTTATACACAGCCGGTTTAAAAATTTATGTGACTGTCGATTCTCGTATGCAACAATATGCAGAAGAAGCAGTTGAAGAACATTTATCTAATTTACAACCAGAATTTAACCGTCGTCAGAAAAATAACCCTACGGCTCCTTTTTTAGATATTACTCCAGAAGAAACTCAGAAAATCATGAACAGTGCCATGAAAAATTCAGAGAGATGGCGTATTATGAGCATCAACGGAAAATCGGATGCAGAAATTAAACAATCTTTCGATGTTCCTGCCAAAATGAAAATCTTCACTTGGAAAGGCGAAAGAGATACGATCATGAAACCTAAAGATTCTATCCTTTATTATAAGCATTTTTTACAGACTGGAATGATGGCGATGGAACCACAAACAGGTCACGTAAAAGCTTGGGTGGGTGGAATTAATTACAAATATTTCCAATATGATCACGTAGGTCAAGGAGCGCGTCAAGTAGGTTCTACTTTTAAACCTTTTGTATATGCGACTGCTATTGACAGATTAGGGAAATCACCTTGCGATATGATAATGGATGCACCATTTACCATTTTAAAAGGAGACAATAACGATAAAGATTGGTCACCCAACAATTCAGATGGAAAATTCCGTGGCTTGGTTTCTATGAAAAAAGCATTAGCTAATTCTATCAACACGGTTTCGGCTCGTTTAATTGACGAAGTGGGTGCGCCTGCTGTTGTGGAAATGGCTAAAAATTTAGGAGTTTCTTCAGACATCCCAAATCGTCCAGCAATTGCATTAGGTGCTGTGGAAATTACAGTAGAAGAAATGGTGGCTGCTTTTAGTACATTCGCCAATGAAGGTGTGTATATCAAACCACAATTAATTACCAAAATTGAAGATAAAAACGGAGTAGTGATTTACCAAGGTGTAGAAGAATCTCACGATGTGGTAAATAAAGATGTAGCGTATTCTATTATTAAATTAATGGAAGGTGTGACCGAATCAGGTACAGGTTCTCGTTTGCGTTGGGCAGCTTCGGCACCATCAAATTTCTTAACAGGTGTACCTTATAATATTAAAGGACCAGTTGCAGGAAAAACAGGAACTTCACAAAACAATTCAGATGGATGGTTTATTGGAATGGTTCCTAATTTAGCCGCAGGAGTTTGGGTAGGAAATGAAGATCGTTCCGCGCATTTTGAAAACACAAGTATGGGACAAGGTGCAACAACGGCCTTACCGATTTATGGAATTTTTATGCGAAAATGTTTAGCAGATACGTCTCTAAATATTTCACAACAACCTTTTAAAAGACCAGCAAATATGTCTATTAAAGTAGATTGTGCGCCTGAACCAAGTAGAGCCGTAACAGATTCAACAGCAACGGATTCAACAGCGGTTCCAATTGATGCACAACCAGATACAGACGGAATAGACGGACTATAAATTATATTATGATTTCAAGAAAAGTAAACAACGTACAAGAAGCGCTTGAAGGAATTCAAGACGGACAAACTATTATGCTAGGAGGTTTCGGACTTTGTGGTATTCCAGAAAATAGCATTGCAGAATTAGTGCAAAAAAATGTGACTGATTTAACGTGCATTTCAAACAATGCAGGTGTAGACGATTTTGGCTTAGGATTACTATTGCAAAAACGTCAAATTAAGAAAATGATTTCTTCTTATGTAGGGGAAAATGCCGAATTCGAACGTCAAATGCTTTCAGGAGAATTAGATGTAGAATTAACGCCACAAGGCACTTTAGCAGAAAAATGCCGTGCGGCTCAAGCTGGAATTCCTGCGTTTTTCACACCAGCGGGTTACGGTACAGAAGTAGCAGAAGGGAAAGAAACTCGTGAATTTAACGGAAAAATGCACGTAATGGAATTGGCATACAAAGCTGATTTCTCTATTGTAAAAGCATGGAAAGGTGATGAAGCAGGAAATCTTATCTTCAAAGGAACCGCTCGTAATTTTAACGCTTGTATGGCGGGTGCTGCAAAAATCACCATTGCTGAGGTAGAAGAATTAGTTCCAGCAGGAACTTTAAATCCTAACGAAATTCACATTCCTGGAATTATGGTTAACCGTATTTTCCAAGGTGAGAAATTTGAAAAAAGAATTGAGCAACGCACAGTAAGACAAAGAAGTTAATCATGGCATTAGATAAAAATCAAATCGCAAAAAGAATCGCACAAGAAGTGAAAGATGGTTACTATGTAAATTTAGGAATCGGAATCCCAACTTTAGTTGCGAATTATGTTCGTACCGATATTTCAGTAGAATTTCAATCAGAAAACGGTGTTTTAGGAATGGGTCCTTTTCCTTTTGAAGGAGAAGAAGATGCTGATATCATCAACGCAGGAAAACAAACTATTACTACTTTACCAGGAGCAAGTTTCTTCGATTCTGCATTTAGTTTCGGAATGATTCGCGCACAAAAAGTAGATTTAACTATTTTAGGTGCGATGGAAGTTTCTGAAAATGGAGATATCGCCAATTGGAAAATTCCAGGAAAAATGGTAAAAGGAATGGGTGGAGCCATGGATTTAGTAGCTTCTGCAGAAAATATTATCGTGGCTATGATGCACGTAAATAAAGCGGGAGAATCAAAAATTCTTAAAAAATGTTCGCTTCCATTAACTGGAGTAGGTTGTGTGAAAAAGGTAGTTACCGAATTAGCGGTTTTAGAAATCACACCAAAAGGATTTAAATTGTTAGAAAGAGCGCCAGGTGTTTCAGTGGAAGATATTATAAAAGCAACAGAAGCAGATTTAATCATTGAAGGAGAAATTCCAGAAATGAGTATTAATTAGTTTTTTATTTTTTATTTTTTTAAAAGCGACTTTTTCAAGTCGCTTTTTTTTATTTAAAATTGAGTTAAATTCAATAAAAACATAAAAAAACAAATAATTCAATAAAAATTAACAAAAAAATTTGTTTTTATAATAATAGTAAATAGTTTTGATTCAACATTCAGCTACTACTGAATTGACTAACTAACTAAAAAAAATAATTATGAAACAAAATTTTAGAAATGTAGGCTTGGCCACATTAACATTGTTTTCGTTTGTCGCTTTTGCTCAAGAGACAGACAAACATGTAAAACAAAAAGAAGTAAACAGTAATGGAATCCCAAGTCTAATTACCTTTAGTGAGAATTCGAACATTAAAAACTCTAATTCTACTCAAATTTTTAAAGACCAATTAGGTCTTAAAGCTCAACAATCTTTAAATCCCATTTCTACTGAAATCGACGATTTAGGGTTTAATCACGAGAAATTTCAATTATTTCACAAAGGGGTTAAAGTAGAATTCGCCACGTATTCTATCCATTCTAAACAAGGAAAAGTCACGTCAATGAGTGGAGAATTTTACAACATTCCGGATGTCTCAAATGCACCACAAATTTCTGCTCAAGATGCTTTTACCTTGGCCAAAAATTACACTGGCGCTAAAAGTTACATGTGGGAAAACACCGTTGAAGCAAAAAGTATTAATTATCAAAAGCCTGTTGGCGAATTGGTTTTTTTACCAATAATTAATGCTGATGTAAAAAAAGGGGATTTTGATAATGTAAAATTGGCTTACAAGTTTGACATTTATGCTAGTAATCCAGTTAGTAGAGGTGATTTGTATATTGATGCCAACACAGGTGAAGTCTTATTTTATAATGCAACAATTAAACATTTAGGAGAACATGCGCATGGTGCAAAAACTACAAAAACAGCTTTTACTAAAAATATAGAAAAACCTCAAAGTTTTGACTTGTTTAAAAACACATCTCTTGTTGTGGCAGCAAATGCAGCTACTCGTTATAGTGGAACACAACAAATTCAAACATTGTTAAGTGGGTCATCATATATCTTATCAGATAATACAAGAGGTGGAGGTGCACAAACTTACAATATGAAAAAAGGAACTAATTATTCTACCGCTGTAAACTTTACTGATGTTGATAATAATTGGACTGCTACAGAATTTAATAACACAAACAAAGATAACGCTGCTTTAGATGCACACTGGGGTGCAGAAATGACGTATGATTATTTTAGTGTTAAACATACTAGAAATAGTTATAATAATGCAGGTGCAAAAATTAACAGTTATGTACATTACAGCTCAAATTATAATAATGCATATTGGGACGGCTCAAGAATGACTTATGGAGATGGAAGTGGGACAGGTGGTTTTAATGCATTAACATCTTTAGATGTTGCGGCACATGAAATTGGACATGCTGTTTGTTCTAACACAGCAAATTTAGCCTATCAAAAAGAATCAGGTGCGATGAACGAAGGTTTCTCAGATATCTGGGCAGCTTGTGTGGAATATTTCGCAGCTCCAACCAAACAACCATGGTTAATTGGGGAAGATATCGAAATGAGATCAGGACATGTTGCACTTCGTTCTATGAGTAATCCAAATGCAGAAGGTCAACCTGATACTTATGGCGGAACCTATTGGATTAATCCAAGTTGTACTCCAACTCAAACAAATGATTATTGTGGTGTTCACACGAATTCTGGAGTAATGAACCACTGGTTTTATATTTTATCTATAGGAAAATCAGGAACTAATGACATCGGAAATGCTTTCAACGTAACAGGAATTACAATTGATAAAGCAGCAAAAATTGCGTATCGTACAGAAGCTAATTATTTATCTGCTAATTCTACTTTCGCAAACGCAAGAACAGGCTCTATTCAAGCAGCAATTGATTTATATGGAGCAGGTTCAGCAGAAGTAATTGCCACTACAAATGCTTGGTACGCAGTAGGTGTAGGTGCAGCATATGCAGGTTCTACAGATACTACAGCACCATCAACTCCAGCTAGTTTAGCCGCTTCAGGAACGACTTCTTCATCTACTAATTTAACTTGGACAGCTTCTACAGATAATGTAGCCGTAACAGGTTATAACGTATACAGAGGAACTACATTAGTAGCTACAGTTACTACAACAAGTTATGTAGCATCAGGATTAACTGCTTCAACAACTTACTCATTTTCTGTAAAAGCTAAAGATGCCGCAAATAATTTATCAGCTTCAAGTAATGTAGTGAATGTTACAACTTTGGCTGGTAGTACAGTTACCTATTGTACTTCAACAAGTAATAGCACTGCAGATGAAAAAATTGGTAGAGTAGTTTTAGGTACAATTAATAATCCTTCAACAGGAACAGCAGGTTATGAAAATTTCACAGCTTTATCAACAAACTTAACCAGAGGAACAGCAAATACAATTACAATTACACCATCATGGACTTCTACTGTTTATAGTGAAGGATATGCAGTTTGGATTGATTATAATAAAAACGGTTTGTTTACAGACGCAGGCGAATTAGTGTATTCGAAAGCCACTTCTACGGCCACTTCAGCTTCAGGTTCTTTCACTGTTCCTGCAACAGCTACAGTTGGTGCTACAAGAATGAGAGTTTCTATGAAATATAACGGAATTCCAACTTCTTGTGAAACTTTATCTTACGGACAAGTAGAAGATTATTCTGTAAATATTTTGACAGGAACTGCCATTTCAACTCTAGCAGAAACCAATTCAAATGAAGCTTTAACAAGCATTTCTTTATATCCAAATCCAACAAGAGATGTGTTGAATATTGAAACAAATAGTTCAACTAAATTAAACTATACAGTTATCAACTATTTAGGACAAGTGGTAAAAACGGGAAGTATCGAAAATAATATTTTAAATGTTTCTAATTTAAATTCTGGAATTTACATTTTAGAAGTCAATGACGGACAAAAATCGGTTACTAAAAAATTCATTAAAGAATAAATTTAAATAAGTTTTATTAAAACGCTCCGATTTATCGGGGCGTTTTTTTATTCCATTAACTTAAAGTAATTTTGCAAAAAAGATAAGCAATGAGTTTTCCAAAAGTAATTTTAAAAAAAGGTAAAGAAAAATCTATTCAACGTCGTCATCCATGGGTTTTTAGTGGAGCAGTTTATGCCGTTACACAAGAATTGAATGATGGGGAAATGGTAGATGTAGTCGATTCAGATCACAACCATTTAGGAACAGGATATTTCAGTGATAAAGGAAGTATCGTAGTTCGAATTTTGACTTTTGGAACGGAAGTTTTTTCTGAAAATTTCTGGAAAGATAAATTGCAATCGGCTTGGTATTTACGTACGCAATTATTGGATTTTGAAGTTACCAACGCGTTTCGTGTGATTCATGGGGAAGGTGATGGAATTTCTGGATTAATCATTGATTATTACGATAAAAACTGGGTGATTCAAGCGCATTCAACTGGTGTTTTTCTTCAAATGAAAGAAATTACTGAAGCGATTCAAGCTAATTTCCCTGATTTTTGTGATACGATATATTGTAAAAGTGCTGGAACACTACCTAACACTGGAACCGATTATTTCTTATTCGGAACTAAAGCAGAAACTGTTGCGAGAGAAAACAATATCTTATTTTCAGTAAATTGGGTAGAAGGACAAAAAACAGGTTTCTTCTTAGACCAACGTGAAAACAGAAAATTATTAGGTGAATTCTCAAAAGGTAAAAAAGTTTTAAATACGTTTTGTTACACCGGTGGATTTTCTATCTATGCAATGAACGCTGGAGCAGAATTAGTAACTTCGGTAGATATTTCTCAAAAAGCAGTAGATTTAGCCGCAAGTAATATGGAATTAAATTTTCCAAAAGCAAATCATACCGCAGTGGCAGATGATGTGTTTAATTTCATGAGAGAACACACGCAACAATACGATGTGATTGTTTTAGATCCACCAGCTTTCGCGAAAAGCATCAAAAGCAAACATACGGCAACTCAAGCCTACAAACGTTTAAATATAGCAGGTTTAAAAGCCTTAGCGCCAAACGGAATTTTATTTACATTCTCTTGTTCACAAGTTATTGATGATGTGTTGTTTTACAATACCGTTGCCGCAGCAGCTATCGAATCTGGAAGAAACATTAGAGTGTTACACAAATTAGGACAAGGGCCAGATCACCCAACCAACATTTACCATCCAGAAGGGCATTACTTAAAAGGATTGGTGTTGTTTGTGGAATAGCGAATTATGTTTAAAAAATCACATACCATAAAATCTAAACTTACAAAAGAAGAAATCATAGAAATTCTTCAAAGTAAGGTTGAGAATTTTCACAAAGACAATTCTAATTTTGATTTTGAAGGTAAAATAAATTCAAATGGAGAAATTAATATAAAACCCACATTTGATTACGGACCAAGAAATCAATTTCGACCAGAGATTTCAGGAAAAATTCATAGCAATCAAATTGATTTGGTTTTTGATTTAAGCTCAATAATGAAAAAAATATTGTGGTTTATTATTTTAATTGAACCTATTTTTGTGTTGTTTATGTATTATCAAATTCAAATGAAACA
>JAUMDQ010000281.1:0-3368 GCA_032121715.1 Flavobacterium sp. | reverse complement strand
CGTTCCAAACTGACCTGGGAAATCTTCCTCTAAATGTTCCAATAAGAAATCGGCCATTCTTTTACTGTTTACAAACAATAAAATTCGGCTATATGATTCGTCTGCTAATAAATGTTTCAGTAAATTAACTTTTGTTAAAAAGTTTGGTACTACATAAGCACGTTGTTCAATTTGTTCAAGCGGAGTTCCACTTGGAGCTAAAGAAACTTCTTCAGGAAATTCGAAAAATTCATCTAATAAATCATCTACTTCTTCCGTCATGGTTGCTGAAAACAAAATATTTTGTCTTTTCGAACGCATCATAGATAGAATAGAAGTCAACTGAACTCTAAATCCAAGATTTAAAATTTCATCAAATTCATCGATAACTAATTTCTGTAAATCATCAAAACGTAATACATTATCTAAAGCCAAATCCATGATTCTACCTGGTGTTCCCACTACGATATCAATCCCCGAATAAATGTCTTTTTTTTGTGTATTTATATTCACACCACCATAAACCGCAAGCGAACGAACGCTCATGTATTTGGTTAGTTTTTCAATTTCTTCGTGTACTTGAACTACTAATTCACGAGTAGGTACTAAAATTAGTACTCTTGGAATATCCGTAGCAACAAATCGCCATTGTTTTAAAATGGGTAACAAATAGGCAAACGTTTTACCCGTTCCTGTTTGAGCAATTCCCATGACATCTCTACCAGACATAACGATTGGGAAAGCTTTTGCTTGAATTGGAGTTGGAGTAGTGAAACCTAAATCGTCTATAGCTTTTTGTAGCGAAATTGGAAGATTAAGTTGTTCGAATGTAACCATTTATATGAAAATTTATGCAAAGATAGTCATTGAGACCTTGTGAAGCAATCTTTTAGGCGGTTAGTTGGTTTTGTAGTTTCAGGTTTAAAGTTTCAAGTTGAAAATTTGTTGCTAAAATTGAGTTGAATTTTATTTTCGAAAACGTACTTTTGTCTTTTTACTTTTTACTTGGCTCTTCATAAAAATGAAACACGAAATAATCATCACACAAGACGGCTCGTCGTCTATATATATTCCCGAATTAGATGAAACCTACCATTCTAAATTTGGTGCGATTCAGGAAGCGAAACACGTTTTTATTAAAAATGGCTTAGATTTATTTGAAGATACTTCTGAAATTTCCATTTTAGAAATTGGTTTTGGTACGGGTTTGAACGCTTTAATTACGATGTTAGAAGCGGAAAAACGCAATTTAAAAATCAATTATGTTGGAGTAGAAGCCTATCCAATTGCTTTAGATGAAATTTTGCAATTGAATTATGTAAAACAGCTAGAATCGCTAGAAAAACAAGTCGATTTTGAGAAAATGCACACGGCTAATTGGGAAGAAGAGATCGTAATCAATCCGAACTTTACTTTAACGAAAAGAAAACTATCATTTGCAGATATATCCGATGAAAACACCTTCGATTTAATTTATTTTGATGCGTTCGGATTTACCGTTCAACCGGAATTATGGAACGAAGCTATTTTCGAAATTATGTACAAATCGTTAAAAAATAGAGGAATATTAACCACTTACGCTTGTAGAACTTCAATAAAAAATGCGATGCAACATGCTGGTTTTCAAACTTTGAAATTACCAGGAGCACCTGGAAAAAGAGAAATGTTAAGAGCTCTGAAAAATTGGTAAAGAATTAACTAAAAAATAAAGTATAAAAAAGGCTTTGTATTGTTTTAATTAGTAAATTTACAATAATGAGTTAACAGTTGTTCAACTTAAAAAAGTAAAATAATGGCAAGACAAATTTTAATGTATACCAAATCTATTTTAGAACGTGTGAGTTTTGATGTAGTGCTATTTTGTAAGGAGCTTGAAAAAGCAACAAGGGTTTTATTACCCTTTGAATTAGATGAACTAAGAGAATGGTTACTTAGTTTTACAGAAGAAAAACCAGAATTAAGGCAGTGCATAATTTACATAGATAACTAAAAAGAAAAATCCCGTTTTGATTAATCAGAACGGGATTTTTTTGAATATAAATTCTGGAAACAATACTTATAAATCTTCTTTTTCTCCATCAAGCCAGCGCTCCATCATAATTCTTTCAGATGGTAATTGGTGAGTGCCACCTGCTAAAATGTCTAAAAATTTATCCCAAAGATTTTTCTCTTCCTTAAATTCATTTTTAAAATTCACAAGTGCTTTATAATAGTCGTTTTGATATTCCACGGCTTCCTGATAACTAAAATTTAATGGAATTTTATCTACAATAATTTTAGTAATACTATTTAATTCTTCTGGTGTGTAGCGTTCAATCATTTGCAATAAAACTCGGCATGATTCCACGTGTTTTATCAGTTTTTCTAATATTGAGGTTTGAATCTTAACAAATTCTTCCTCCCATTGTGAATGAACAGTTTCAGGTAATAATTGGAATCCAATATCAGCGGTTTTTTTTGAATTTTCTTTTAGATCAATAAGATGTAAGGATAATTGTTTCCATAATTCAGGATATACTTCCTTTGCTTTTTGTTCGATATTTTCTTTAGCTGAAGTAAGCGTGTTATTAATGCTTGTTATGGTTGTAGTTACTTTTTGTAAAACACCATTCCATTGTGCTGCAATTTCTGACGATGTAGAAGTTTCAATAAGCAATGCCCCTTTTTTGTTCAGTTCTTGTAAAATGTTTTCAATTTGTAATAATTCTGTGTAGTCTATTTCTAAAGTTGCTTTAAAATTTTTTATTGATAATAAAGCTCTTAGTCCAGGATTATGACTTTTATTGACGTTTTTCAATTCCGTTTTTTCTTCAATTATAGCTTTAACTATAATTTCGTTTTCTTTTTTGGCTTCCATCATTTTTAGATTTTAGTTGATTTACAAGATAATTTGGTTATGAATCTGTAAATTCAGTTCTTAAAGCTTTTATATGTTTACGATCTGCTTTCAATAATTCTTTCTGAGCGCTAATCATATTTTTATATTCTACTGTTAAATCGTCTAGATTATCTTCAAGAGCTATTTTATAAGTTTCTTTGGCTTCATTTTCTCCAATTTTACAAGAGTTTAATATGGTCATACGATCTTTACCAGTTAGAGCTGCTTTCACATCCATCCAAACTCGAAAAAATTTCCCTGAAACCTTAGTGCCTTCGGCTATTTCGCCACCTAACTTGTTTACTTCTTCAATTAGTTCACTTTTACATTTTTCACTTGTTAAAATGAATTTGGCGAATAATGATTTTAAATCATTTTCTTCTGTTTCTTCTGATGCGGTTTTATACCCTTCAATTCTGTCGTTATTGATTGTGATAAGTGAATTCAGCACATCTATTATTTTTTCATTTTTCATTTTGTTGGATTTTTATGATTAGTATTGATTTTACTT
>JAUMDQ010000280.1:3467-5528 GCA_032121715.1 Flavobacterium sp. | reverse complement strand
ATTTAGCCTCATAAATTATTTATATGTTATTTATTTATAACCTAGTTGTGCTTTTTGCGTCTCAAATTTTAAAACTTTTGGCTGTTTTTAGTCCGAAAATGAAATTATTTGTAGAAGGTAGAAAGTCGGTTTTTCAAACGTTAAAAGATAAAATTCATTCTGAAGATAAAGTCTTTTGGTTTCACGCAGCTTCTTTAGGTGAATACGAACAAGGTTTGCCAGTAATTGAAAAAGTAAAAGAACAATTTCCATATCATAAAATTGTAATTACATTTTTTTCGCCTTCAGGTTATGAGGTTCGAAAAAATAATGCAATTGCAGATGTTACAGTTTATTTACCTTTAGATACAAAAGCCAATGCGAAACAATTTTTAGATGTAGTGCATCCAGATAAAGTGTTTTTTATTAAGTACGAATTTTGGCCAAATTATCTAAACGAGTTAAAACAAAGAAACATTTCTACGCATTTAATTTCAGGAATTTTCCGCGAGAATCAAGTCTTTTTTAAATGGTATGGCGGATTTTATAAAAATGCCTTGAAAACTTTCGATTATTTTTTTGTGCAAAATGAAAAATCAAAAACCCTATTACAATCCATAGGTTTTAATAATGTAAAAGTTTCTGGTGATACCCGTTTTGATAGAGTAGTGGCGATTTTGGAAAAAGACAATTCTTTAGATTTTATTGAAGAATTCAAAAATAACCAAACGACAATTGTGATTGGAAGCAGTTGGCCAAAAGATGAAGAATTATTGGTGAATTTCATAAATCAAGCTGATAGTAATGTGAAATTTATCATTGCGCCACATAATATTAAAGAAGCGCAGATTTCAAATCTTAAATTACAAATTACAAAATCAACAATATTATTTTCGGAATATAATGTAGAGACAAATCGCGACTTATCCTTACGTGAATACAACGTTTTTATCATCGACACCATCGGAATTTTAACCAAAATTTACAGTTATGCTGATATTGCATATGTTGGTGGAGGTTTTGGAAATCCAGGCGTTCATAATATTTTAGAACCAGCAACTTTCGGAATTCCGATTATAATTGGTTCGAATTATTCTCATTTTGCAGAAGCTATAGCTTTGGTTGGTTTAGAAGGTTGTGTTTCTGTAAAAAATCAATCGGAATTAAATGAAGCGTTTAATTTGTTACTTCAAAACGAAGACGAGCGTTATGAAAAAGGACACATTTGTAGCACGTTTGTGCAAATGAATAAAGGCGCGACTGAAAGAATTTTAAAATCGGTTGTATAAAATGATAACTTTTCAAATTCTACAGGAAAATCAAATTGAAGACATCGTTTCTATGATGCAGGATTTTTATGCGATTGATAATTATCCTATTCATATTGAGGAATCGAAACAACTTTTCGAAACCTTTATTGCAAATTCTGATTTAGGAAAAGCTTGGTTGATTTTTCAAGAAGAAGAAGTTGTTGGTTATGTGATTCTTACATTTGTTTTTAGTTTTGAATACAAAGGAATATTGGCTTTTTTAGATGAATTATACATAAAAAAAGAATTCCAAGGCAAAGGATTTGGAAAGCAAGCGGTTCGTTTTATTCAAGAAGAAAGTTCACAATTAAATGTTAAAATGCTTTATTTAGAAATAGAAGAACATAATGAAAATGCACAAAAATTGTATCTTGCCCACGATTTTGAAGTACATAATCGCAAAATATTAAAACACAAATTAAAATAATATAATACCCATTAAAAAACAATAAATACTTACATATGAAATTTTTAAAATTATTCTTACTACTATTTATCGTTCAAGTCAATGCCCAGCAAGGTGGAATGTGGATTCCTTCTTTGTTAAAAGGTATGAACGAAAATGAAATGAAGGCTTTAGGTTCAAAACTTACAGCGGAACAAATTTATTCAATTAATAAGTCATCATTAAAAGATGCAGTGCCTCAGTTTGATGGTGGTTGTACAGCTGAAATGATTTCTTCAAAAGGATTGTTATTAACCAATCACCACTGTGGTTATGATAACATTCAAAGTCATTCTACTGTTGAACATGATTATTTAACGGATGGGT
>JAUMDQ010000280.1:0-3441 GCA_032121715.1 Flavobacterium sp. | reverse complement strand
AAATGGAAGAAGAATTACCAAATCCGGGTGTGGTAGTGACTTTTATTGTAAGTATTAATGATGTAACGACTACTGTTTTAGCAGGAACAGAATCTTTATCAGAAGCAGATAAACAGAAAAAAATTCAACAAAATATTGCAGAAATTTCTAAAACATTTAAAAAAGAAACGTGGCAAGATGTTTTAGTTCGTTCGTTTTACGATGGAAATCAATATTTGTTATTCGTAACTGAAAATTTTAAAGATATTCGTTTAGTTGGTGCGCCACCAAGTTCAATTGGAAAATTTGGTTCAGATACAGACAATTGGGTTTGGCCTCGTCATACGGGAGATTTCTCTTTATTTAGAGTGTATGCGGATAAAAACAATCGTCCAGCAGAATATTCGAAAGAAAATGTGCCTTACACGCCTAAACACTTTTTTCCGGTTTCAGCGAAAGGAATCAAGGAAAACGATTTTACTATGGTTTTAGGTTATCCTGGAAGAACTACAGAATATTTGCCTTCTTATGCTGTGGAACAAATGGTAAACGATTTGAATCCAGCTCGTATAGAAGTGCGTGATGCTGCTTTAAAAGTGCAAGATGGTTTCATGAGAAAAGATCAAGCGATTAAAATTCAATATGCTTCAAAATATGCTGGAGTAGCTAATTATTGGAAAAAATGGATTGGGGAACGCAAAGGTTTAATTAAAGCTAATGCTGTAGGTGAGAAACAAAAATTCGAAAAAAATCTAACGGCTAAAATCACTAATGCTGGTAAACAAGTAGAGTACGGAAATTTATTATCCGATTTTGCTAAAAACTATGCTGAAATTAAGGAATACGCTATTGCAAGAGATTATTATACAGAAGTTGTTTTAAGAAATACAGAGATTTTATCTTTCGGATACAGGTTGTTTCAATTGGAGCAAGTATATAATTCAAAAGGAGAACAAGCTTTCAACGATAGAAAAAAGAATTTAATTGAAGGTTTTGAGCCTTTGTACAAAGATTTCAATGCACAAGTAGATGAAAAAGTTTTCGAAAAACTAATTGATATTTATAGTAAAAAATCGCCTCAACAATTTTTACCTGAAAGTTTAAAAGGAATTAATGCTTCACAATTATCTGCGGACATTTTTAAATCTTCGAAATTAATCTCTTATACTGGTTTGAAAGAATTGTTAGCGGGTGATACTAAAGCCGTTTTGGAAAAATTAAATCAAGATAAAGGATTTGCTTTTGTGAAAACTTTAGCAGAAGCTTATAACAGAAACGTTGCGCCAAAATATGATGAAATTAATTTAAGAAATATTGCTACACAACGTACGTATATGAAAGCGATTTTAGAATTAAGTCCAAAATCTGCTCGAATTTTTCCTGATGCGAATTCAACTTTACGTGTAACTTACGGAAAAGTAAAAGGTTACAAGCCAAGCGATGCTGTAGTTTATACACCATTTACTTATTTAGATGGAGTAATGGAAAAATATGTTCCTGGAGATTATGAATTTGATGTGCCACAAAAGTTAATTGATTTGTATAATGCAAAAGATTACGGTAAATATGCTGAAAACGGTAAGATGCCAGTGGCTTTCATTGCGACGAATCATACAACTGGCGGAAATTCTGGAAGTCCAGCGTTAGATGCGAACGGAAATTTGATTGGATTGAACTTTGATAGAGTTTGGGAAGGCACAATGAGTGATGTGTATTATTCTCCAGATATTTGTAGGAATATTATGGTTGATTCCCGTTATATTTTATTTATCATTGATAAGTTTGCTGGTGCGAAAAATCTAATTGATGAAATGAAAATCATTTATAACCAGCCAAATACGCCAAAAAAAGTTAAAAAATAATCTTTGGCACGGTAGTTGTAAAAACCATTTCGGACAACAAAGAAAAAATAATTTAAAAAAAAGTCAAAAAAGTATTTGTCATTTAAATTTTTTTATATCTTTGCTCCATAAATAATTAACCTTTATAATAAAATTAAGATGAAAAAAGTTGTTTTAAGCATTGCATTCGTTGCTGCAGTATTAGTTTCTTGTAACAAAAAAGCTGATGAGGCTGTAAACGCTGATTCTACTGCTGCTGTAGTTGATTCTGCTGCTGCTGTAGTTGATTCTGCTGCTGTTGTTGTTGATTCTGCTGCTGCAAAAGTTGATTCTGCTGCTGCAAAAGTTGAAGAAGTTAAAGAAGAAGTTAAAAAATAATATTTGACCTTCTTTTCGAAAAGAAATCAATCCCGATGTAAATCGGGATTTTTTTTTACTCAAAATTTAACAAACTATGGTGGGTATTGGTTTGTTTAATAAATTATAACACTTGCGCATAAACTTGTCATGCTGCAAGCATCTCTTTTTAAGTTTGTGGTTTTTTATAAGTAACATAATCTTTGTGAGTCTCTGTGTTTCTTTGCGGGTCTCTGCGAAACAACTTGTAGTTATCCAAATACATCTTCCGCTGGCGGGAAAATATCTTGAGATTTTGAAAAATCTAAATATTCGGCTTTTGCACCATACTTTAAAATTTCATTAATTCCTTTTTCTAGCATTAATTGTGTAGAGTATTTTCGGCTTACGGCTAATTCTTTGTCATTTAAAATGATTTTAAAGTAAAATTTCCCTGCTGGCGAACGAAAACGCATAAAAAATAATTTCTCTATTGATTTCTTAAGTAATTCAATTTCGTCTTCACATTCAAAACGCAATTCAAAGGCGTTACTAATAAAAATAGTTTTCCCTCTACGAGAAGTTAATTCGTATTTATAATGTCCGCTAAGTTTTTTGCTGATTACAAAGGTTGCCATTTGTTTTGAAATGTATTTTGATGCAATATAGTATTTTTATTGCGAAATTTGATTTTGGAAAATTTGAGAAGAATTCCTCAAACTTATATAAACAAAAAAAGCTCCAAACATAGTTTGAAGCTTTTAGTACTCAAGGCGGGACTTGAACCCGCACGGGCATTACTACCCACTGGATTTTAAGTCCAGCGTGTCTACCAATTCCACCACTCAAGCATTTTATTGTGTAAACACAATAATTGGTATTTTTATATTTCTGAGCGAAAAACGGGGCTCGAACCCGCGACCTCGACCTTGGCAAGGTCGCGCTCTACCAGCTGAGCTATTTTCGCGATTTTTAAGAACTTTAGCATTACTTCCGTATTGCGAGTGCAAATATAGTACATAATTTTATTCTCGCAAGTACTTTTTGAAAAAAAATTTAATCTTTTTTTAATCTTTTCTTTAATCTTTTGAAATTGAAAATGTTATAGCAAATTATTTTTTGCTAATCATTCTTTTAATCTCGTTCAATTTCATCAAAGCCTCTACTGGAGTCAAAGTATTGATGTCAATATTCATAATTTCTTGCTTAATATCTTCCAATAATGGATCATCTAAATTGAAAAAACTCAATTGCATTTCGTCTTTTTCGCTTTTAATTCCGTTTA
>JAUMDQ010000279.1:4805-12849 GCA_032121715.1 Flavobacterium sp. | reverse complement strand
GTTTAACCAATTGTTAACGTTCTTTGGGATATTTGATTTTTTTCTATAAATAATGTCTAAAATTTTGACTTCATCCGATTTAGAAATAGTGTATTTATAGTTGTCTAAAACATCAAATTTTTCATCCGATAACGAAATTAATGCGATGATAGCATTGGAACGCAAAGCTTTGTTTTTACTATCTAAAAATTGCTTAACATGTCCTTTTTTAATTTTATATCCAATATTTTGATAATGGTGAAAAGCTTCTGATTTAGAATACCAATTTCTATTGCGAACTAATTTATTAGAGATTTCATCAAAGCCGAAATACTTGTAAATTAATAACATCGTATGTTCGTTGGTTTCGTTTAAATTCTCTTTTATATGGATGATTTTATTTAAAATATACTTTCTAGAATTGCTATTTAGCTTATGTTTCGATTTAAATTCTGTAATCTTACTTTTCATTTCAGGAGCTGAATAATCTGAAAAAATAAGTTCCGTTAGAAAAGTATTGGTTTCATTTTCAATGTTTTCTTGAAAATCATCGTTTTTATCGCCTGCATATCTCGAATATAACAAGGAGAAAATAATTAGAACAACAAAAAGTACAATTAAAGGGATAAAAAAGTATAATAAAAAGTAATAGATATTTTCTGTATTTATTGAAAATAAGAAATAAGATGTTTTGAAATTAAGAGAAATCATTTTTAAAATTCAGAATTTTAGGTTTTAAAAGTATTTTTTTAACAAAATTTATTGCACAAATATATTAAAATGAATTTGACATAACCTATTGTGATTCTTTTATTTAACAGAATTTAAAAGGATTTTTTTTTACTGATTAAAAAAAGACGTAATTTTGAAAGCAAATTTAGAGGTAATGAACGCAACATTGGCAAAAACAGAATTAGAAACCTATTTTCAACAATTTAGAGAAAATATCATCGGAATCAATCAAACTTTTGTATCTCCTTTTGGAGAAAAAAGTATTGTTTATACCGATTGGACAGCAAGCGGAAGGTTATACCGACCAATTGAAGAAAAACTGATGAACTCTTTTGGGCCTTTTGTTGCTAACACGCACACGGAAACTTCTATTACTGGAACAGCTATGACTATGGCGTATCATGAAGCGCGTCATATTATAAAACATCACGTAAATGCCAATGATAATGATGTTTTAATTACGGATGGAACCGGAATGACTGGCGTAGTAAATAAACTACAACGTATTTTAGGATTACGAATTGCCGAAAATTTAAAAGAATACACAACTATTCCAAATGAAATTAAACCGATCGTTTTTATTTCGCACATGGAACACCATTCTAATCAAACGTCTTGGTTAGAAACTATTGCAGATGTTGTAGTAATTCCAGCTAATGAAGAAGGTTTATTTTGCTTAGATAAATTTACAGAATTAGTCCATCAATATAAAGATAGGAGTTTTAAAATTGCTTCTATTACTTCATGTTCCAACGTAACAGGGATTAGAACGCCTTATCATGAAGTCGCGAAAATTATGCACCAAAATGGCGGTGTTTGTTTTGTTGATTTTGCTTGTTCTGGTCCGTATGTAGAAATTAACATGCATCCAGAAGATAAAGAGGCGTATTTAGATGCGATTTTCTTTTCGCCACACAAATTTTTAGGTGGTCCTGGTTCATGTGGTGTAATGGTTTTTAATAAAGAATTATACAAAAATAACATTCCTGATTGTCCGGGTGGTGGAACCGTGAGTTGGACAAATCCATGGGGAGAACACCAATATATTGACAATATTGAAGATAGAGAAGATGGTGGAACGCCAGGTTTCTTACAAGTGATAAAAACAGCACTTTCTATTCAATTGAAAGAGAAAATGGGTGTTAAGAATATTTTAGATAGAGAACATGAATTGGTGGATTATATTTTTGAAAGATTAGCACCAATTGAAAACATCAATATTTTAGCAAAACAACATACGAATAGGTTAGGAGTGATTTCGTTTTATATTACCGATTTACACTTTAATTTAGGTGTGAAATTATTAAACGATAAATTCGGAATTCAAGTTCGTGGTGGATGTAGTTGTGCAGGAACATACGGACATTATTTGTTAAACGTAAACCAAGAAACATCAAATTCTATTACTTGTAGTATTAATGAAGGTGATTTAACTAATAAACCAGGTTGGATTCGAATGTCAATTCATCCTACAACCACTTCGGAAGAAATTCAATTGGTTTGTGATGCGATTATTGATTTAGCGGAAAACTTTACCATTTGGCAAGAAGATTACGTGTATAATCCAGCTAAAAATGATTTCAATCATAAAAATGATAGTAGACCAGAAGTAGAAATGGTTAGAGGTTGGTTTTTAGAGTAGATATTATTTAATAAAAAAAATATCGCCGTTCCAAGAAAATTCTCCGCCTCTTCCAAAAGTGGCTTTGTAAAGAATTAATATGCAAACAATACCAAATATAAAAATTAATGGAAACCAAAATATGTCGTTATTTGTTTTGATTAATTTTCTGGTTAGCAGAATATGAAGTATTGTTGCTATAATAATTGGAGGAAAATACAGAATATTACCTAAACCATGTCCGAAATTAAGTAGTCCCATGATTACTAATATACAAATGCCTATTAAAGTATAAAGAACTATTTTATTTAGTAATTTCATAATGTTTATCTCTTGTGTTTCCAACGTTTATGCGTCCATAAATAAAATTCTGGAGCGTCATAAATTTGTTGTTCTACTAATTTTAAGAAATTATCTGTGATTTCATAATTTGGGATGTCTTTAGCATTTCCATCAGAAAGAATTTCAAAACTAGCTTCATAATAACCACGTTTGATTTTCTTTGTTTTTAAAAAAATCACATTCATGTCGTATTTTTTCGCTAACATTTCTCCTCCAGTATGAACAGGAACTTCGTATCCCATAAATTTTTGCCAATGATGCGTAGTACTTAATTTTGGAGATTGATCACTCACTAAACCATATACACTAAATGTTTTGCTCCTAAAATTGTTAGCCATTGTTGGAATTGTTTCTTTACTATCAATTAATTGACTTTTAAATTTAGAACGAATTTTTCGTACCAATTTATCAAAATACGGATTGGCTAATTTTTTATATACACCATAACCTAAAAAATTGATGTGGTAATTCATAGAAACGGCCCATTCATAACTCGCATAATGAGCGCACAATAAAGCAATACTTTTTTCTTTTTTTTCTAATTCATGGTACACTTCCATGTTAGTGAAAACATATCTTTTTTCAATTTCTTTACGAGAAATAGACAGTGTTTTTGCCATTTCTAGAAACATATCGCACAAATGAGAATAGAATTTTTTCTCAATTATATTTCTTTCTTTGTCTGATAAATGGGGTAAGGCTAAAGCAATGTTTCCTCGCACAATTCTTTTTCTATATTTTATAACTCTGTAAACTAGAAAATAAATAACATCTGACAAAAAGTATAATATTGGAAATGGAAGTATTGAAATTGTCCAAATAAAAGGGTAAATTAAAATATATAGAAGTAATTGCATGAATCTTTTTTTGCAAATATACACGTTTTGTTATTTCTTCCGAAACTATTTAAATTTTGGTTAACATTCGTTTTTTATGATTTGGATTTCAATAATTATCTTACCTTTATATTAATTAAATTTTTTATATGTATTCTATTACAACAATTATCATTGCCATTACTGCATTAGTTACTTTTACTGGTTTATCCAATTTAGCCTTTTTCGATAAGTTTAAGTTTAATATTTCAAGTATTAAAGCTGGGGAACAATATCGTATGATCACTTCAGGTTTTTTACACGCAGATTGGTTTCATTTTGCATTTAATATGTTTAGTTTTTACAGTTTTGCTACTTTCTTAACTCAAGAATTTAGCACCATAAATTTCCTTCTTATTTACTTTGGAAGTATGATGATTGGGAGTGTTTTAACTTATTTTATTCATAAAGATGAGCCTCATTATTCTGCAATTGGCGCTTCTGGAGCTGTTATGGGAATTATTTATTGTGCAATTTTATTATATCCAGAAATTGAACTTAGATTGTTTTTTGCTATCCCAATTCCAGGCTATGTTTTTGCATTTTTGTATTTAGCTTATTCTGTTTATGGAATGAAAGGGAAATATGATAATATTGGGCATACGGCACATTTAGGTGGCGCCGTTGGTGGATTATTGATTACTTTATTACTTGTACCAAGTTTATTTGAAACGAGATTGCTATTTATTGGAATTTTATTAGTTCCTATAGCCGTTTTAACGTATTTAGTAAAGATGAAAAAGATATAATTGGCATGCTATTTGAATTAGAAATTAAACTAAAAAAGAAAAATATGAAAAAGTTAATTTTATTACTAGCATTAGTTACAACAATGAATGTTATGAGTCAAGAACAACACAAATTAGTACCACAAATTTCTATTTCTGGTGAAGGAAAAATTAAAGTAACGCCAGACATTGTAGTTATTCAATTAGGCGTGCAAAATAATGGTAAAGATGCTAAAGAAGTCAAAACACTTAATGATGTAACTATTGATAAAGTGATTAAGTATATCAAAAAGTTTAATATCCCAACTGCTGATTATCAAACGGCTCAAATGAGTTTACATAAAAACTACGATTACGAAAAAAAGAAATATTCTTACCAAGCCAATCAAACGATATCTGTTACTTTAAAAGATATTTCTAAGTACGATGCGTTTATGATGGATGTTATGGAAACAGGAATTAACGTTATCAACGGCGTGGAGTTTAAGTCTTCTAAAATGGAAACGTACGAAACGGAAGCAAGAAAAAAAGCCGTTTTAAACGCTAAGAAAAAAGCAGACGATTATGTTTCAGTATTACCTGGACAAAAAGTAGGTAAAGCAATCTTGATTTCTGATAATTCTTATACGAACTATCCACAACCTGTTTTTATGGCAAAAGGTGCGATGATGGATGCAGAAGCTGCACCAAGAGAAACATTAGCTGTTGGAGAAATTGAAATTGTTTGTACGGTAAATGTTAGTTTTGTTTTGGAGTAAAATCTAAAACAGATATAAAATAAAAAAAGCACTTCATTTGAAGTGCTTTTTTTTTGTGGGGAGAGTAGGATTCGAACCTGCGAAGTTTTCACAGCAGATTTACAGTCTGCCCTCGTTGGCCGCTTGAGTATCTCCCCATGGCCATAACTTGAGTGCAAATATAGAATTGTTTTTTTTAGTTGCAAACTAATTTTAAAGGAATATTTAAATTATTTTATAACATTCTGAAAATTAAAAACATAAAAAAATCCCATTTTGATTATTATTTCAAAATGGGATTGGTTTTTATTGTTTGAGGTACTATTTTACACCTAATAATTCTTTTACTTTCGCTTTTAATTCGTCGCCTCTAAGGTTTTTAGCGACTATATTTCCTTTTGCATCTAATATAAATGTTGCTGGGATACCTTCAACTTTATAATCTAACGCAATTGGATCTTGCCAACCTTTTAAATTGGAAATTTGCGTCCAAGTTAATTTATCTTTAGCAATAGCATTTTTCCATTTTGCAGCATCTTCATCTAAAGAAACTCCGATAATATTTAAACCCTTGCTATGTAATTCGTTATATAATGCAACTACATTTGGATTTTCAGCTCTACATGGTCCACACCAAGATGCCCAAAAATCAATAATGGTAACTTTTCCTAAAGACTCTTTTAAAGAAACGATTTTCCCTTCTGGAGTTTTTGCAGAGAAATTAGCTGCTTTTGTTGTGTTATTTACTTTTTTTTTTCAGGAGCTGGATATTTTTTCTCAGTTGCAATTCTTAAATCTAATTCTCTTTTAATACTAATAGCACTTTTAGTATTTTTCAGATCATCTGATAATTTATCGTAAAAAGCCTTAACTTCTTTAGTGTCAATTTTATAGTTGAAAAATAAGTTTTCTATTAACAAGACAGAAACAAATTTATCTTCATTTTTCTTAATGAAATCTTTAGATGTTTTGTCATTTTGAGCTTGAAATTTCTTTCCTTCAGCAACAATTAAAGCATATTGCTTTTCTTCATCTTCTGTTAATTTTTCATTCTTTTGTTTCTTTATTTGAACTTGTTGTAAAAAGCCTTCGTATGGTTTAATAAATGCCATAACTTTATCTTGATTGCTTATATTCAAATTGTTATATGCTTGCAATAAATCATTATTTTCAGTACCTCCAATTTTTGATTTATAAGGTTCTTTAATATCAAATTTCAAATTGATATTTCCGCTTTCTAAGATTAATGGAATAGAACCATTATTTACACCTTCAATTCCAACTAGCGCATATTCTAAATTATCTACTTCGCCTTCAAATGCAAAAGTTTCGTTTTTTACTTCTACTGTATCTTTTGGTTTTGGTCCACCTGTAGAATCAGCTGTAACTAAATATACTTTAGTTCCATCTTTAACTCCTTTTGCAGATCCTTCAAGTTTAAACCCATTGCAAGAAATTAAAATTAATGCAGAAAATAATACTACTAATTGTTTCATTTTTATGTTTTGTAAAGTGTTATACTGAAAATTTCAGTTTTTTATATTTTTTTATTGGGTGCAAATGTATTAATTTTTTTAGGATTAATAAAAACATATTAACTCGGTATTAAGATAAAAAAATCCGCATATGTAACTATGCGGAAATGGATTATAAAACTAATGGTTTAATATCGCCAGTTGCGGTAATGATATAATACCTGTTATTTCTGATAATGGTATTTTTTGGAAGTTGGTCTTCGCGTAATTTAATTCGTATGGTTAAATCGTAAAATATTTGAATAGTTGGTTCGGTAATATCTGCATTCACGACAAAAGTATGCGATTTTGCCAAAGCGGCATCATAAAATTGTGTAGTGTTTTTTCTAATATTATTGATTTGACTTTCCGGAGAAAAATTCGTCGCAGCCTGACTATAAGCTGTGTAAGCTTTATAGCTTTCCATTGGATATAAAGTTGTATAACCTTCTACTAATGTTTTTTCTTTTTTAAACAAATCTGTATTCATAATTGCCGAATAATTCGTTAGCATTTGTTTGTATTCTTCCGATGCTTTTAATTGTAAAACATCTCTAATATGATCTAAATTACTCGTCACATAATCTACTTTTGCTAAATCATAAATTTCTTGTTTGGCACAAACATTCATAATTTTATTCAAATCGTTGGTGTTTTTAAATTTGATAATTAGGTTTTTTTTCAATTCAAATCCGCTTGGTTTTTCGTTATAGGTTTTCGGGTTGAAAATTTTCTTCGTGACTTCATAATCATACATCGGTACAAATGAAATCATATCGGTAATCACTTCAATTTCTGCATTAAAAGTTTTCAATTCGTTCATCACAGCATTTAATCTTTCATCCATTAAATTGGTAACTTCCTCCGCCGTTTTTCCAACTTGTAAAATGCTAAAAACAGCTTTTTGACAACTGGCTTTTTCATTGTAAATTCCTTTTATAGTAATTACCATTTCGTTATCATTACTATAAGAGGTTTGAATGGTCGGTACATCTCGATTGTGATATTGATTGGGATTTTGATAATTGTAATTGCCACTTGTTTCTTTTTTTGACAAATCTTCCTGATTAACATTTCCTGAATGTTGTGCGAATAGCGTAAAACTTGCTACTAACGCAATTGTTAAAAGAGTGTGTTTTGATTTCATAATAAATTGATTTTTAATGATTAAAATTATTTTTTATTGTTGTTTACTAATTTTATGGAATAGTTTATTGTTAAAATATATTGCACGCCAACTTCAGTTTCAGAAACATTTATGACTTTATCAAAACCTCTAAAATCGATGCCTTTGTAATAATGTGTAGTGTTTTTTCTTTCTTTTTTGACGACTCTAGTGGTATAATTGTTGTAATTCGTTTCAAATTCAGTTGTTTCGAAAGCTTTATATTCATTGTATTGTGTTTCAGGGAAAACAAAGTAAAACTGTTCGCTCATATTAACTTGTCCAGCTTCAGTTCTGTTAAAAGCGCGTAAGTATTTATCTTTCTTAGCCAAGCAAAGTTTCAAAGCTTCC